>JBJTNN010000076.1:0-4330 GCA_046074125.1 Bacteroidota bacterium | reverse complement strand
AAATATACATATATAAGAATAATTTAAATATTTATGATTCACATACACATGTATGTATACATATATTATATAAATATAAATATAAATATACATATATATAAATAGATATGCATATATATATATATCTTACATAATTTCCAGCAATCATCAAGGCTCAGCACCCCAGGCAACACTTTCATCAATGAATAACTCATTTCATGCATAATAATATCGCTTGTATCAAAAACATCCTTGCTATTATTACTATTACTTTTATTGGATTTTTTAGTGGGTTTGCTGGTCGATGCAGGGGTAACCCGGTGGATGGTGAGTCCGGGATCGCGCAACGCGCCGTTGGTGGCTTCAATGGTAAAGCATGGCGGGTTTGATTTGCACAGTTTTCCCGATGAGCGGGTGGCGGCGTTCGCGGCCCTGGGCGCAGCCCAGGGCACGCGTTACCCCGTAGGGGTAATCTGTACCTCCGGTACAGCCGCCGCCAACCTATACCCCGCTGTCTGTGAAGCCTTTTACCAACGCATCCCGATGCTGCTCATCACTGCCGACAGACCGCCAGAACTGATTGATCAGTGGGACGGACAAACCATCCATCAAGACAACCTTTTCCATCCCCATACCCAAGGCAATTTCACCCTGCCCGTCATCGCCGAAACCCAAGACCTACCCTCTGCCCTTTTATCGCTACAAACCACCGTACAGCAAGCCATCGCACAAACCCTTTACCCCGTGCCAGGCCCTGTGCATGTCAACCTACCCCTGCGCGACCCCATCTACGCAGACGTCGACAATCCCTTTCAGTTCATCGCCCCCACAAAACCCTTCCTACTCCACCATCCATCGCCCCCAGCCGTTGACCAACACTTGCCTGCACAATGGCTGAGCCATACCAACGCCCAACAACCCCGCATCTTGATTGTGGTGGGCATGCATCACCCCCAGCCCGAACTCTCGATGGCCCTGGAATCACTCCAGCACAAGCTACCGATTCTGTGTGATATCACTTCGCAGCAACACCCACATGGACTGAAACGCTGGGATCTTTGCCTGCTCACAGACACGCCGCCCGACAGCGCTTTGCAACCCGACATCCTCATCACCCTAGGCATGGGCGTGGTATCGAAGCCGCTCAAACAATGGCTCAAAGCCAACAAACCCCAAAAACACATCCACATTTCGCCTTTGCAAGCACCCGTGGGCGACCCCTTCCAAACCCAGCCGCAACACGTTCAACACCATGAAGTGGATGCGCTTTTTGCCTTGGATCAAGTACTTACTGCCACAGAAATCGAAGGGCAATACCTCCAACAATGGCAAGATTGGATGGCCCAAACGCTCTTGTCTGTAGGCGATGGACTCCCTAGCCGCATCAGCGAACTGTATCAACGAGAATTTGCCGTGGTGAAACAGTTACTGTCGGACTGCGACGCACGATTTGTGGTTCAGCTGGGCAATTCTATGTCGGTGCGATACGCTTCATGGTCGGGCAGTTCCCGGGCCACTTTATACGCCAACCGAGGCACATCGGGCATTGATGGTTCATTGAGTACGGCGGTAGGTTTTGCTTTGGCCAATCCCGAGATCCATTGCGTGGCTTTGCTGGGCGATATCTCCGCGATTTACGATGCCCATGCTTTGTGGACGGCCCAATTGCCCAAGAATTTCACGGTGGTGGTATTGAACAACCGTGGCGGACAGATATTCAACTGGATTGGCGGTCCGGCCGCGGCAGAAAACCTCATGCCATTGATTGAAACACCCCATCAGTACGATTTCAAACACTTCTGTGATTTGTATCAAATCCGTTACGCGCGCCACGATGACAACGCAAACACCCCTTGGCAATCCCGCTTCCTGAACCAAGCGCGCTGCACGCTTTGGGAGGTGTAATAGCACAATCTCCCCAGACGCTCCATTTAAATCTCACACAAATTAGCTGTATTAAGCCATAATTAGCGCATTTTCACCACGGGTCTAAAACCCACCATGAGCATAGATTCCTATCAAAGTTTCATTGGCTCGTCCATGATCTGGGGATGAGGCACCCTTCATAGAAACAGGAACACCTTAACTGAACGGCAACTGTATTACAACTTCAATCGGCCACATGGCTCCATCAAAGGAAAAATTCACTAAAGTGTTAAAGTGTAAATTAAACATTTAACTTTGGTGTTTACGAAACTTCACAGACCGACACGCTTATTGCTTATTCTTTCGTGAGATACCATAATTGACGCCCAGGCTGACCATATAAATTGGTACATGTTGCGATTGATCATATTCATACTTGGTTGGAGATGGTCCAAGGATGGGGTTATTATCTAACTTCTCATAATTTATACTGGCAGATAAGCCTAACCGTCTTCTGGGCAATCTATAAGTGTACTGAAAATTATAACAAATGCCTTGGCCAAGATAGAGATAGTAATTTTCAAAAGGGCTATTCTTACTGTAGGCTCGTGATGGACGAGCAATTGTAATGCCACAGCCGATATCTAACGATGAATTCGTTTTATTGAATATTCTATATTTTGGAAAAAACCGTACCTGAGTCAACTGATAGGAAAGGTCTGTTACTTCAGTGATTGAATCGAGGATCATATAATGGGATATTCTTCTGAAACTGGAGTGGTCAAGAGAGAATTCCAATGAAAAATTCTTACCGGAAGCATCCAAGCCCAATGTAAAACCAGAATTAAACGGATATGAATGGGTGACGGATGATGCTGTTGCTACATTCCCATATCTCTTATATTTAAAACAATATGGCGAAATCACGCCCGCTTTAAAACTATAGACAACCGAATCTTTAGGAATAGCCTTAATTCCTGAAACTAAAAAAGTAGTTAGAAGTAAAATTGATATTTTTTTTCGCATTTCAATAATTGGCTGTTAGCATAGAGAATTACAATCGGGAATTATGGGGTTCTCCAATTTGAGACAGCGCTTTACCCTAAGCATGATGTTGAGGAAAAATGACTTAGGTGAGCGTAGCAGATATTCCCAAACCCTCCGTTCTATCTACACAGTCAACACCACTGTAAGATTTCCATAAATGGGTTTCGTTGACGGCAAGGCCTGTTTCCCAAGTTTGGGCCTGGGCAGTACATATCTCCGTTAAAAAAATCAACCCAGTTAAAAATCGTTTCATATATTTATTTCATGTTGTTCATTCTGAACATGATTCAACCTAAACATGTTGTTCTTCAGAGTATCGTAGACACCAAAGTTAAACATTTAACTTACACTTTAACACTTCATAAGGTGCTTTTCATTTGAACGAGTCATGTGGCCGATTGAAGTTGTAAAACTGTTCCCGTTCTTGTAGTTTTTCATTTAAATTGACGTCGTCTATATAGATTCCTGAACCAAGCGCGCTGCACGCTTTGGGAAATACCATAACTAATCCCGAATTCGTCCACTGTAACTATTGTATTTGTCATGAATTATGTCTCACTTCGTAAGAATGAAGCAAAGGCTACAAAAAATCTATGCCAATAAAAAGACTAGATGCTTAAAGGTCTTATTGATATTACTTCTTTCAAGTTGTACAGATAAATTATTGGCACAAAGTTTTAGTGTAGGTGGATATACTGATTATGAAGTTACTGATAATTCCAAAATTACATTTACGATTCATCGTCACAAATGGCAAGCAGTAACCTTTTCATATAAGGACACTCAAGGTTTAAAGTTGTATATCTTCATTGGAAATGCTAAAAATGAGGTTTATCCAACCTATAAAAACTTTCAATACCCCCAGCACAAATGCAAAACAAACAATAGTACATATCCCTTTGGTCCGCCTAACGGAAAATATCTCGAAGTGGTATATCAATACACGCTTGACATCAGTAAAAAACCATTCGATAGTTTAATCAAATCACAACCAATCGTAAGGATTTTCACGCAGACGGCTGATAAAACGGCCATGGCCTACACATCTAACATCATCTACGAACCTTATCACGCTTGGTCAAGTGAAATCAATACCAAAACGATGGCAAAAGGCGATAAGAGCATCACATTCAATAATTTAAACCAAACTGTACTCACGCGCAATCAAGCCATATACAGCAATCCCGGCATTGTGTACAATCCCAATGATTCGGTATTTACCGAATTGGTACCAATGGAGACCGACATTTGGGGCACGAGTGTAATGCTGGCAGCAAATTTTTCGTACAAATATCCATTCACTTGCTATTGTCCAACTGGTGGCAATTCCTGTACACCGAAACCCAACAACAAAAACAAGCCCATTGGATTTCACTGCGACCCCATCACTGGAGCCATTACATTCTTTAGCAACTCCAAGCCGACAATCCCTTATTAT
>JBJTNN010000075.1:0-4407 GCA_046074125.1 Bacteroidota bacterium | reverse complement strand
AGCGTCCCAATCAAATGATGGCAAATTCAAATGCGCTGGCATACTAATTAATCCATTCAAAACCTGTGTATGGCACCAATACATCGGGAACTTTAATTCCTTCAGGCGTTTGGTAATTTTCAAGTAATGCCGCAACAATGCGAGGCAATGCCAAGGCTGAACCATTCAAACTATGCGCTAGTTCAGTTTTTCCTTCGCTGTTTCTGAATCTGCACTTCAATCGGTTTGTTTGAAAGGTCTCAAAATTGCTTACAGAACTACACTCAAGCCATTTTTCTTGTGCTGCTGACCAAACCTCCATGTCATAGGTTTTGGCGCTGGTAAATCCCATATCTCCACCACAAAGCAACAAAACTCGGTAGTGTAAGCCCAATTTCTGCAATAAACCTTGAACGTATTTGGACATGTCTTCCAAAACGCCATAGGAGGTTTCAGGTTTTACGATTTGAACTATTTCTACTTTGTCAAATTGATGCAATCGATTTAGCCCACGGACATGTGCGCCATAACTCCCCGCTTCTCGACGGAAACAAGGCGTGTAACCTGCATTCTTTATTGGGAGTTGGGATTCGTTCAAAATTACATCTCGGTATAAATTGGTGATGGGAACCTCGGCCGTTGGGATCAAATAAAGGTCGTCAACCCCACAGTGATACATTTGTCCCTCTTTATCGGGCAATTGACCTGTTCCATAGCCACTGTCAGCATTCACCAACAAAGGGGGCTGAACTTCCATGTATCCGGCTTTCCCCGCTTCATTTAAGAAAAATTGTATTAATGCACGCTGAAAAATGGCCCCTTTGCCTTTGTACACTGGAAATCCTGCACCGGTCAATTTTACCCCCAACTCAAAGTCGATGATGTCATATTTCGCAGCCAACTCCCAATGCGGCAGCGACTGGGCAGATAAATCCGGCTTGTTGCCCCACAACAATACTTCTAAATTGTCTTCTGGGGTTTTTCCCACGGGTACTTCCGTAGATGGCGTATTGGGAATGGTTAATAACAATTGTACCAAGGACTGGTCTGCGGCCTCAACCTCCATTTCCAGTGACTTCAATTGTTCTTTTATTTCCGCCGATTCGGCTTTTAATGCATCACCCGCCTCTCTCTGTCCAGATTTGTACATTTCGCCAATTTGCGATGTCAATTGATTCCCTTTGGATTGCAATGTTTCCATTTCAGTCCTTTTGGCCCGATTTTTTTCATCCATTTCGAGCACTTGAGCGATCAATGACTTTCCATCCAAACCTCTGATGGCTAGGCGTGCAGCCAATTCTTCGGCGTTTTTTCTAATGTTGGCAATTTGTAACATAAATGAAATGCGAATTTCGGAAATAATTCTGAGGTATTGATGTTTGTTTTAATGGGTTTGTCGGACAGCCACGCCATACGTTTTGGCAATTTCCTCAGCCTTGGCAAGTGCTGGTTCATATTCGTTAGGAACATGACCATCCAAAATCAATTCTCGTATGGCATCCTTGATCCGGCCGATGTCTTGAGGGTCCTTAATTTCAAAATGAGTTTTGATGTGATTCCCCGTCAATACTGGCTGCCAATTTCTGAGTTCATCTTTGGCCAGTACCTCATTGATTTTTTCCTGAACCAGAACCAAATTTCGAAGGTGTTTCTCCACTTTGGCCTCGTTTTTACTGGTAATATCCGCTCTACATAGGATCACCAAATCAGAAACATGTTCCCCAGCATCAACAATCAGCCTACGCACTGCACTATCGGTAACGGTTTCCTTCGATAACACAATGGGACGTAAGTGCAACAATACCAATTTGCTCACATAACGCATTTTTTCATCCAAAGGCAAACGCATTCTTTTGAAAATACCTTTTACCATGCGCGATCCACGGTCTTCATGTCCGTGGAACGTCCAACCAACTTTTGGGTCGAACCGCTTTGTTGCCGGCTTGGCAATATCATGAAGAATTGCTGCCCATCTCAACCACAAATTGTTTGTGAACTCACATATGTTATCCAACACTTGAAGTGTGTGATAAAAATTGTCTTTGTGAGACTTGCCATTGCGGGTTTCAACACCGTGCAAAGCCATCATCTCTGGAAAAATCAAATCTAATAGCCCTGTTTTCGACATCATTTCAAAGGCACGACTGGGTTTTGAGCCCATGATCATACCATTTAACTCATCCGTAATCCTTTCTTGTGAAACGATTTCAATGCGGTTGACGTTCCTTTTTATGGCTTCAAACGTCTTTAACTCGATGCGAAAATCTAATCTCGAAGCAAATCTGATTGCCCGCAGCATTCTCAGTGGGTCGTCGTCAAACGTAATGTCTGGATTGTTGCAAGTTCTGATTACCCCATTTTGTAAATCCTGAACACCATTGAACGGATCATATAATTCGCCATAATTATCGCAATTTAGCGATAAATACATGGCGTTTATAGTAAAGTCTCTTCTGTTTTGATCATCTTCCAGTGTTCCATTCTCAACCACTGGCTTTCTGGAATCACGGCGATAACTCTCCTTTCTCGCACCAATAAATTCGATGATCCAATCATCAAACTTGATTTGTGCGGTTCCGAAATTCTTGAATACGCTCAAACTGCAATCGTTATTGAATTGTTTCGCTACGGCTTGAGCAAAATCAACCCCGTTACCTACCACAACGATGTCTATGTCCTTATTCTCACGTTTTAAAATAGAATCTCTCACAAATCCGCCTACCACCCAAGCTCTGAGTTTCATATCATCGGCGGTTTTTCCGATGAGTTCAAATATGGGATTATCGAGGGGTGACTGCACGCAGCAAAGATAGCACACCCTATATTTGTTGCCATGCGAATTTCAATAAATGCAAACCGAAGATTTTACTTTGCATTTATTGCCACTTTTTTGGCAATGATTGTGGTTTTCCCTATCACCCACTCAGGAGATGGATGGGGTTACGCAGCCGATACATTGGAATATCAGGGTAACATAAGTTCCCTCTTGTCTCCTCATCACTTATTGTACATGCCTTGGTGTGACCTGTGGTTGCCTTTGATAAAGCTCCTACACATCAACCCTATTGCTGGTTTTACTTTCCTGAACTTCGCTTTGTGCGTGATTACTTTGGAGGTTTTACGCTCTTGGCTTTTGAAATTAAACACAACCCCATCAAACGCACAATGGCTGATTTGGTTTCTTTTGGGGTCGTTCGGAATCTTACGATTCGCCTTCGACAATGAGACCTATATTGCTCCTTTGTTTTTGGCCGTATCTGGGAGTTTTCTCATTGAAAACAAACAACCAAGTCGTGCATCATTGGGCTGGATATCGCTGGCATTTTCCGTTTTGTTTCATCAAAGTTACATTTTCTGGTTTCTTGCCTTCGCCGTATCGGCAATAAAACATGGGAACTGGAAGGCCCCTGTACTGTCGGGCGGAATCATCATTGCCACCTATCTCATAGCCGCTAATGCGTGCAATGAAAACATCATCAACTTCTTGTTTCACGATGTCAATCAAGGGCTAGTAGAGACGAAGATAGGTCTTATGAACGTAGTTTTTACCTGCGTCAACCTGGTCCGCACCGTTTTCCAAATCCATGGTTTGATTGCGATCATCCTCATTGCATGGCCTTTGCCTTCAATCATTGGTTTATGCGGTTTGTTGCTGTTAATCATCTCATCGACAGTCTTCTTGTGGCGATATTTTTTAAAACGTAAACAGCAACCAGAAGCCCGTCCAATTTTCGCAGGAACTTTGTCTTGGGTTTTCTTTCTTCAGTTAGGATTTGCTTTCTACAGCGTGGGAAATGCAGAGTTCATGGTGATGCTACTGCCAATCGCTACCCTTCTGATGGCGAAAGCGGGATTGTTTTCTGCAGACGATAAAACCACCAATTCCCTGATGGGTTCAGCCATTGGCACCTGGATTTACCACAGTGTTTTTGTTATGATACCGATGTTTCTTGGCGCCAATTCCGACGTAGAACACATTGCTTCCACCCTAAACAATACAATACCCAACAATAACTCCCAAAAAATCGTTTTTATATCGAACCAAGCAAAGGCTATTGAAAATGCATGGGAATACATCGCCCGGAAAAATGACATGTCGCCCGCAAAAAATGTCAATTTCAACATAGTTTCATCGGAAAAAGACGTTCAAGAAATCGAAAGACTATCCAAGGATTCACAAGTTCAAATAATGACTGACGATATTTTCAAAAATGGCAGGATTTTGAACCGGGCATCCGCCACCACAAATTCATCGACAGAAAAATGGGTTAGCGAGCACCAATGGGATACTTTTCAAACAATCCTTATCGCATCACCCAGAAGAGAAATCACCCTGTATCGGTTAAGAAAGTGATTGGTTGAACTCATACGGTTCAATTGAACGCAAGGTTCGATTTTCCAATTTACAAATGCTGCCACCAAACTTTT
>JBJTNN010000074.1:0-4162 GCA_046074125.1 Bacteroidota bacterium | reverse complement strand
TGCAAGGTCAAACCAACAAATGGCAAATGGGATTTGAGGCCGGGCCTTCCATAACAACCATCCACAGTCAAAACGTTGATTTCCTCTTCACCCCTACCGTGGGATATTGCGCCGGGGCCACGGTTCAATACAATGCCGATCGCTGGATATCGGTGAGAACGCAACTCAACATCGAGAAAAAAGGTGGGTTCCGTGGGGCCTTTCCCATAACCGATATCAATGGCGTTAACATTGGCTCCATGAATGTGAACGTATCCAACAATTACATCTCCGTGCCACTGATGCTGAGGGCACAATTTGGCAAGAGCGCCAAGGTGTTTGTCGATGCGGGCGCCTATGCAGGATACTTAACAAGGGCAACATCTACCCAACGACAATCGACCAGTGAGGGCATCACATTTATGATGGAGGACATCACACTTTTGCGAAATCCTTTCGATTATGGACTTTGTGGAGGCCTTGGCCTAGAAGTGCCCATCGGAAATAATGCCCAAGTATCGCTGGGGTTTCGTTACAACCACGGCCAAGGCAATATCCAAGTAGATACCAAATCCGTTCCACTGTTCAATCGCTGTTTGAATTTCAACATTGGAATCTCCCAAGGGTTTTAATCCAACAAAACATCGCCAAAGTCGGAAAAAGCATTATATTTGTATTCGTTAATCAATTTACTATGAATAAAGTAGGGTATCTAGAACGACTTTGTGATTCCGAGCTAAAAATAGCCCTCGAAACTTCAGGAGCTGTTTTGATCGAAGGACCCAAATGGTGCGGAAAAACCAGCACCGCTGAAATGGCCGCAAACAGTGTGCTTTACTTGCAAAACCCCGATTTCAGCGCATCCTATTTGGCGATGGCAGAAACGCAACCATCACTCCTACTCCGCGGGGATTCACCCAGACTGATCGACGAATGGCAAACGGCCCCAGTTCTTTGGGATGCAGTACGATTCGAAGTAGACCAAAGGGCATCGCTCGGACAATTCATACTCACGGGCTCCGCCGTACCCAAAGACAATGCAACAGCCCACACGGGCACGGGAAGAATTTCGCGCATCAAAATGCGACCGATGAGCTTGTTTGAATCCAAAGAATCAACGGGTGAAATTTCCTTGAGCGCACTATTTTCCGGGAGTCAAACCGTGGACCATTCCCAATCCACCATGACCATAGAAGACATCGCCCATGCTATTTGTAGAGGCGGATGGCCATCCAGCTTAAAACTCAACAAATCCGTTGCACATAGAAACGCATTCGATTATGTGGAAGCTGTTATTAACCATGATGTTTCCGAAGTAGACCAAATAGATAAAAATCCAGACCGAGTGAGGGCCATCATGAGATCATTGGCAAGAAACACCGCAACCGTGGCCAATCTCAAAACCATTACCGATGACATTGAGGTCAACGACATGAGTGTTTCCGACAAAACTATCAACACCTATATTCAGGCTTTACAGCGAATTTTTGTGGTTGAAGACCTTCCAGCTTGGATGCCCTCCATTCGATCCCAAACTGCCATCCGCACCTCCGCAAAACGGCATTTCATTGACCCCTCCATCGCCACGGCCGCAATGAGAATAAAACCCAATGCCCTGCTCAATGATTTCGAATATTTTGGATTTCTTTTTGAAAGTCTGTGTACCCGCGACATCCGAATTTATGCCCAAGCCAATGACGGCGATGTTTTCCACTACCGCGACAAAAACAATTTGGAATCAGATTTGATCGTCAGACTTCGCGATGGGCGATGGGCCGCGATTGAAGTCAAAATGGGTCAAAAACAAATTGAAGAGGCCGCAAAACACCTACTCAAACTCAAACAGGTGGTAGACAGCAAAAAAATGGGAGACCCTGCGTTTTTGATGATTCTCACCGCCGGACAATTGGCCTATCAGCGCAAAGATGGCGTTTGGGTTGTTCCTTTGGCTTGCTTGAAACATTGATTTCAGTTATCACCGCGCAACCAATCAACAAAATCGCGTCGTTCAAGCATATGGTTTATTTTTGTTCCGTGAAACATCGCCTTCAACCCTGGATTTTTGGACTCCTTATGCTGCTGTCGTCCAGGGCACAGGGACAACGATTTCAGATTGAACACGACGACTATTCCGACTCCGTGGTTTGGTACGTACGCAATACCAGTACTGCCTGGGTAAAACCCACATCAATGACCATCAATTGGTTCCACACCAAGCCCGACCTTTACGTTTGGGATGCCAATCCCGGTCCCGCATCGTACAGAAACCGCATCACCGAAATCAATAAAAACGGCAACCTCACCTTCCGCTATAAATCTACCCAAGGCGTGGGCATTTCCGATACCCTCTATCCCGGACAGCGCATCCCCGTCTTTTATTCCGTGAACTACAACGTAACCAAAACCGACACCATCATGCCCGCCAACGGCATCCTCTTCTATCACGATTCCTTGGTGCGCGATGGTGAAGAAACGGTACTCCCCAAAGGTGCCACCTGTAGTTATGAACGCATCTACCTGAAAAGCTATGCCAAAACCTCCAACGTGCACTACCGCTCTCCCGTTTGGTTTAGCATCGCACAGGATGTTTGTCAGAAATATCCGTTAACCCCCGACCTCTTTATATTGGTGGTGTTCGACCAAAAAACCTTCAAACCCACCTCCGCCGGCGTGATACCCAAATGTCCGTCCGGACGCTATGGCACTGCGTTTGGCTACCCCAAAGACTCCATCGTCTATTACAGTTTCACACTCAACGATGGCCCCCATATCGATTCCATCATCAATGGCATCACAGACGGTGATTATGTAGCCTTGGTGAGTTACCCCACCTTCAATCAATCCACGATCTCAAAAATGAAGTCGCGGTTTGCCCCCATTGGACTAAATACCGACTCGCTCATTGTAGGTCCGTTTGGCCTGCCCGACGTGCAAATGGTCTTTTGGGGTCGCAAAGGATTGGCCACCAGCAAAGGCCGCCTCAACACTGCCGGACGTTTTTTCAAACCACCCGGCGGCTCCATTGTAAGTCTGGGCGCCGACCATGTAATGATCACCAACCAAGCCACCGATCAGCTTGCTGCCTGGCCTCCCTGCTTCGACAAACTGGCTGTGGTGCACCAACCCTACATCCCCGCACCCATCAAAATTGGCACAAAATCACTCGCCGCGCCCGTGGCCGTGATGGCCTACCCCAACCCCGCACAATCTGCGATCACGGTAGAAACCGCCACCCCCGTTCGCTGGCATTTCACCGATGCTTTGGGGCGCACCATTGCACCCGTGAATTCCACAGCACCCGCATCTGCGCGACAAACCATGGATGTATCTGCATGGGCCCCGGGTTTGTATTTTGGATACAGTGAAAGCAGCGCATACAGCACCTCGCCGCGCTACCGCACCCAATTCATCAAAACACCTTAAAATTTACTGCGTTGAAGGTCGCGCTGAATGTCCTTCTCCTTCAAATCATCGCGCTTGTCGAAGGTTTTCTTACCCTGCCCCAAACCGATTTCCAGCTTCAGCACCCCGCGCTCATTTTCGTACAGCTTGATGGGAAACAAGGCATACCCTTTGGTTTTGATTTTGCCTTCGATCTTTTTGATTTCCTGTTTGTTCAGCAGCAGTTTTCGCTGACGCATGGGTTCATGCACATTGTAGCTCACTTGCTTGAATTCTGAAATGTGTAAATTCAGCACAAACACTTCGCCGTCATCCACCACACAGTAGGCATCGCCCATGTTCACATTCCCGTTTCGGATGGATTTTACTTCACCCCCCAGGAGCGACAGGCCCGCTTCGTAACGCTGTTCGATATGGAAGTTAAAACCGGCTTTGCGGTTCAGGATTTCCACGCGTTTTTTGTTGTCTTTCGCTGCCATGCCAGAAATGCAAAGGTAGCGATTTTTTGGGGGCTCAGGCCCGAATTTGATCGATGAGTCGGTCTAGTTTCTCGCGCTTTAGGATCTTTTGTCCTTGCGTACCCTCAGCCACCAAGCGGTCACACACCATCACCACAAAGGAACAATTCACGGTATTTCCGTGGAGTTCGGTGAGCATGGCCCGAATTTCTACCTCATCGCCCAGCAGGGCTGGTGATTTGTGGCTGATGTTCAAAAATGTACCGATTCCCTCTTCGTCGTCGTCTTTCATCTCCAAAACAAACTGCCTACACGCCCATTCC
>JBJTNN010000073.1:0-2945 GCA_046074125.1 Bacteroidota bacterium | reverse complement strand
GCCAGCAGGCAGGAGAGGGCGAGCAAGAGGAAGAAGGGCATCGCCGAAAATAATCGGTTATGTTTTGTGAAAAACGCAAAAGATTGTGGGACCGCCATCACCACAAAATTGGGGAATTGTTCTTAAATTCGAACCATGCGTTGGGTTTTCTTCTTCTTGGCGATGGCATTGGGTGGGGTTGCTACTGCCCAGGACTTTGATGATGCGGTGAGTCCGGAGGCCCAAGCGGCGGCGGCGATGCGATCGAAGCGTTACCGCGAAGCGGAGAATATTTATCGGAGTTTGTTGCAGCGCAATCCAGAATCCATGACCAACAAGCATTTGTTGTCGCATGCGTTGTTGTTGCAGCAGCGCTTTGGGGAGTCGGACAGTCTTCTCAGGGTTGCCTACTTGCAGGATTCCACCCATCCCGGTACGTATTGGTATTTTGGGATTTCGGCGGAGCGGCAGGATCAGTACGACGAGGCCTATGGTTTTTTCAGGCGTTACATTCAGAAATCGGAGCAGAAGCGGTTGCAGGAATTCAATCAGAGTGCTTGGTTGCATGCGGGGTCGGCGTTGCGAAGAAAGATGCACGGGGCTGGAATCGATGCCAATGAGTGGGCCAACATGGTGTATTGTTACGAGAGTTATTTGCAGGCCCAGCCGGCGGATCCGATGGTTCCTCAGCTCAAAGAGTTTGTAGACGCGGTGCGGTTGCGGCAGCCTCGCGGGGGTCAAAAGCTCCTGTGGTCGGAACAGTAAATTGCGTATTACCTTTGCAGCATGCCATCGGGCAATAAATCAAAAATCATCAACGACCCTTTGCACGGGTTTCTGACTATACCAAGTGCTTTGGTGTACGATGTGGTGCAGCATCCTTATTTCCAGCGGTTGCGGAGAATCAGGCAGTTGGGCATGAGCGAATGGGTGTATCCCGGGGCCACGCACACGCGTTTTCACCATGCGTTGGGGGCGATGAATTTGATGATTAAGGCGGTGGAGACGCTGAAAAGGAAGGGTGTTGAGATCACCGAGGCGGAAGAGGAAGGGGTGATATTGGGGATTTTGATGCACGATATCGGGCATGGTCCTTACAGCCACACGTTGGAATACACCTTGGCACAGGGGGTGAACCATGAGCGAATCAGTTTGATGCTGATGGAGCGGATGAATGAGGCGTTTGGTGGGGCTTTGGATGTGGCGATTGCCATTTTTAAGGGAGAATATGCGGCCAAGCCGTTTTTGCATCAGTTGATCTCGGGACAGTTAGACATGGACCGGTTGGATTATTTGATGCGCGATAGTTTTTACACCGGGGTGAGTGAGGGAATTGTGGGGGTAGAGCGCTTGATTCACATGTTGAATGTGAAGGATGGCGATTTGGTGGTGGAGGAGAAGGGTATTTACAGTGTAGAGAAATTTTTGGTGGCCCGACGATTGATGTATTGGCAGGTGTATTTGCACAAGACGGTATTGGCGGCCGATGCGTTGCTGGTTTCGATTTTGCAGCGCGCCAGGGAGATGGCGAAGGAGGGACATGCCTTGGGGAGTTATCATCCGCTGATGCATTTTTTGTTCAAGGATGTGAATCCAGAGGATTTTACCGACGAGGATTTGGACCTGTTTGTGCAGTTGGATGACATTGATATTATGTCGGCCATCAAGGAGTGGCAATTTCACGAAGACGTGATTTTGCGTGAGATGAGTCGGAAGTTGTTACGCAGGCAGTTGCCCAAGATCAAGGTTCAGTTGGAGCCGGTGAGTGAGGGGTTGCATCAGTTGATGCGGGCGCAGGCAGCGTCGATTTTTGGGGTGAGCGATGAGCGGGTTTTGGATTATTTCGTGTATGTGGGTGTTTTGAAGAACGACGCTTACAAGAGTGATGGCGGCGGCATACGCATCATGAAGAAAGACGGCAGTTTGGTGGATGTGGCGGAGGCCAGCGACAATTACAATTTGGCAAGTTTGAAAGATACTGTGACCAAGCATTATATAACCTACTGGGAGCAGTGAGAAGGGACAAATTCATAGAGAAGGGCGGTAAAACCGGCAAGCACGTTCAGAATACGCCTCGGGGCGGAAAGTGGGCGAGCAAATTTGAGGATGCGCCGGTGAAGGGTGGCAAGGGCGATGTGCATGCGAAGAAGGCGTTGGGACAACATTTTCTGACCGATGAGGGCATTGCTCAGCGGATTGCGGATTTGGTTGATGGCGAGATGGGTCATGTGGTGGAGATTGGTCCGGGGATGGGGATGATGACCAAGTATTTGTATCCGCGTTTTGGTGAGCGGTTGTTGTGTTTGGAGATTGATGGTGAATCGGTGGAATATTTGGGGAAGCAGGCTTGGGCGCAGGGGATGCGGGTATGGCAGGGTGATTTTTTACAGGCCGAGAATGCGGTGTGGGTAAAGCCGGGGGTGAAGATGGCGTTGGTGGGAAATTATCCCTACAATATCAGTACGCAGATTGTTTTTCAGATGTTGGAATGCGGGGTGATGGTGAGTCAGTTTGCGGGGATGTTCCAAAAAGAGGTGGCGGAGCGATTGGCGGCGGGTGAGGGGAACAAGGATTATGGGATTACGAGTATTTTGTTGCAGGCGTATTACGACTGCACTTATGAATTCACGGTTCACGAGGGTTCGTTCAATCCACCGCCGAAGGTGAAGAGCGGGGTAATCGATTGCCGGTTGAAGTCGGTGTTGCCCTCTTGTGAATACGGGGCATTGAAGTTGGTAGTAAAGACGGCGTTCTCGCAGCGCAGAAAGACGTTGGGCAATGCTTTGAAGTCGCTCACAGCATCAAGACCTGGCTTTGTGTTGCCCGAGGGTTGGGCTGCCAAGCGGGCTGAGCAGTTGAGTGTGGGGGATTATTTGTTTTTGGCCGAAAGTTGGACAAAAAACGGGTGATTTCTTATTTGGATTGATTCGCAATAAATGTCGGTAAGGCAAATTTGGTGGGAGGTT
>JBJTNN010000072.1:0-4046 GCA_046074125.1 Bacteroidota bacterium | reverse complement strand
GAGCTGTCTGTTTTAGTGGACGATGAGTCGATGCCTTGTGCCAGTGCGGGGCGGGTGGCTGCGCATAAAAGAATAAGGGCCACTGTAAACAGGGCTTGTATGTATGTTTTTTTATGATTTTTATGCGTGATCAAGAAGTTTGGCGAATTTCGGCAAAAAGTTTGCCATGATTGCCATATGACAGCAGAAAGAAACGCATTTATCTCAAATAGTGTCGCCAAATATGGTCGGTTCGTGATTGTGGCATCGATGTCGATTGTGTTGATGTTGGGTCTGCCTGCCGCCAAGTCGGTTCGGGTTTCTACGGGATTGAACACATTGGTGATTGATGCAGGTCACGGTGGGTTGGATCCGGGTTGCAATGGGAACAACGAAATTTTTGAGAAGGATGTTACGTTGGGGGTGGCGTTGAAGTTGGGCAAGATATTAAAAGACAGTTTGCCTGGACTCAAGGTATTGTACACCCGCACGACGGATAAAACACTGAAGTTGTGGGAGCGGCCGAATTTGGCGAACGACAATCGGGCTGATTTGTTTATATCCATACATTGTAATGCGAATAATAATAGGACGGCAGCAGGCAGTGAAACCTATTTTATGGGTCTTCACAAAACAGAGGGGAATTTGGATGTAGCCAAGCGGGAGAATTCGGCCATTACTTACGAGTCTGATTATCGCGAAAATTCTCGGTATGGTGGGTTTGATCCGGAGTCGGCCGAAGGACATATTATCTTCAGTTTGGTGCAGAATGCTTATATGAAGCAAAGTTTGAAGTTGGCTACTGGCATTGAGGCCCATACAAATAAAATCAGTGCCATTAAAAGTAGGGGTGTAAAGCAGGCGGGGTTCTTGGTATTGTGGCAGACTTCCATGCCCAGTGTTTTGGTAGAGACAGGGTTTTTGACCAATCCCACTGATCGCAGTTATTTGCGCACTACCGAAGGGCAGCAAAAGATCGCATTGGGGGTTTACAGGGCAGTGAGGGATTACAAACGCTACATGGAAAGTGTGGGTGGGGGTGCTGGAAGCTCTCGGTAGGAATTTATCAATTCTTTGGTGTGATTGCAGTTCGGGTTCGGTGTAGGGCTAGATTTTTTTTGATTTTTTTTTTGATTTTTTTCCCTAATTCCTTGCAACCTTTTGTAATTATCGCGTCATTTGTGAAAATAACTTTAAAATAAATCTATGAAATCAACAATTACACAACTCAAAAAGCTTGCGTTTTTGGGGGTTCTGGTAGGGGGATTATTCTCTGCTGGATCACTGAAAGCGCAGACTCCATGCTCGGGTACGAATGCCTGGGGATGTGGTGGCTACTTGGTGGGTTCGGGAACGGACTTTCCGGGTGACATTCTTGACGTAACTGTAAAAGACAAAAAGGGTAACTCTTTGGCGTCTTACAGTGGGTTGGGATGTACTTCTTCTTCGGCAGCATCGACTTACAAAGGAATTTTGAATTCTGGTAAGGGGTTCGATTTGACGGCCAGCGAAGAAATTTCAGTAACCGTAAACGGTGGTACTTGGGCATCTCAATCTTGGGGAACTCGTGTAGGTATCTGGATTGATGCTAACCGTGATGGTCAGTTTGGTACATCTGAGTGTTTGGTGGATCCTTCATCTAACATTGCTTCAGGTTTGACTACCTACACCTTAAAAATGCCTTGCTGGTCTACAACAGGATTGAGTCACATGCGTATTCGCGGTGGTGCGTCAGTTTACACTTTGAGCAGCAGCAACGGTTGTGGAACGGCTAACCAGTATGGTAACTTGTTGGATTTGGAAGTGAATTTGAAGTTGGGTGCAAGTCCAACTGCGAACTTCATTGTTCCCTCATCTACCAATTACGTAAAAACGAACATCAAGTTTAATGCTATTAACCCAAGCAGTGGGTACACTTACAAATGGACGTTCGACCAAGCGGTTGCACCTCCGTACGCGGGTTACTCAAACAACTCTGAAAAAGGGGTTGCTAAGTGGGCTTCAGCAGGTAAATACGATGTGAAAATGTTGGTGAACTATTGTGGATTGGCGGATTCAATTACCAAACAGGTAACCATTTCTGCACCTACAGCAGCGCCGGTGGCTGATTTTGTTGCGTCTTCAAACGAAACAGAAATTTACTATGATGTTACTTTGTACGACCTGAGCAACAATGGTGCTTATGGTTGGAAATGGGAACTTTTATCTCCAACAGGTTTGGATGATCAAACTGCGACAATTCAAAACCCAAAATTGACTTTGAGTGAAACAGGCTGGTACAAAGTGTGCTTGACCTCTTCAAACGATATTGGTCCTTCTACTCGCGTATGTAAAGATCGTTACATTGAGTGTATCGCTCCTACAGAATACTACATGGGTCCTTCTAAAGAGGGTACTTCTAAGAATGGTAAATTGTTCGATAACGGTGGTCCAAATGCAGCTTATGGCAACGGTCGTAAGACTTCCATTGACTACTTCAAGATTTTGCCTTGTGGTGCTGAGAAAATCACCTTGTCATTCACAGAGTTGAAGTTGAATGACCAGAACGACAAATTGCGTATTTACGATGCAAAAGAAGCCACTGCTAGCAAGTTAATTGCTACCATTACTGGTGCCAACGTTTCTAAATATGACACTGCGAAGATTGTATGTACCAGCGGTGCTGTGTACATTACTTTCGAATCTGATGCTTCTGGAACTGCCAACGGTTTCATCATCAACTGGGAATCTAAGTTGAGTCCTCCATTGAAGCCCTCTGCTAAGTGGACAACCGACTACAACCCAGCCGCTAACGGTTTGAGCGTTGATTTCAAAAATGCTTCTAAAAACGTACAAGGTTTGCCAATCTACGAGTGGCAGGTTGATCAGAATCCTGAGTCTTCAGCAACTGATTTCACTCGTGCATTCTATACAGACGGTCAGTACGATGTATGTTTGATCGCTTTGACATGTACTGGTGTAGATACTTTCTGCAATACCATTACTATCAATACGCCTACTGCTGCTGGTTATTTGGATTACACTGCAAGCAACGTTCGTCCTAACTTGGGCGATGTTGTTAAGGTGACTACCAAAACTGATTATGCCAACTCTTTTGAGTGGAGCATTTTCCCAACGACTTTCACTTACGAAAATGGTACTTCTAAAAATAGCCAAAACCCTGAAATTAAATTCCAAAAAGGAGGTGCTTACACCTTTACTTTGAGTGCTTGGAACAGCGTTGCAGGTAAAGCGACTACTGAGAAGAAATTGATCAAGAACAAATACGTAATCGTATTGGACTACTGTGTTCCTTTGGTAGATTTGATGTCTGCTGACGTAGGAATCAACAACGTAACCTTGAAGAAGGGTAGCAAAGAATTGTTGAATGCAACTACTACCTCTGGTGTAGACATGTACAGCAACAACACTGAAGATTACACACCTGCTGAATTGACATTCGGTGCGTCTTATGATTTGTCAGTGGCTCGTAACACCATCGCCAACAACGTGAACTACAAAGCATGGATCGATTTCAACATCGACGGTGACTTTAACGATGCCGGTGAGGAAGTTTTGAGCAGTGGTTCTACTGCCGCTTCAAGTGTTTCTGGTTCATTCTCTGTGCCAACTTTGGCGAACAGCTTCGAAGGCATGACTCGTTTGCGTGTGGGTGTATCTTACGGTGCATTCTCTAATACCCCTTGCGGTTTGAACACTGTGGGTGAGTTTGAAGATTACGCGATCAAATTGGCCAACGACAACTTGCCTCCAGTAATTACTTTGGTAGGTGCTGATACAGTACGTGTTGAAAAAGCAGGTACTAAGACCGCTTGTTACAGCGAAGTTGCCAGCTCAACTTACAAAGCTTCTGACCCAACACAAGGTGACATGACGAGCAGTGTGAAAATCACTTCTGATTTGGATTGTACCGTACCAGGTATCTACACCATCCAATTCGATTTGGAAGATGCCTCTGGAAACAAAGCGGTTACTCGTTTCCGTACTGTAGTTGTTGCTTTGGACAAAACTGCTCCTAAGTTGACTTTGAACGGTAACGATACCATGGTATTGGAACAGTGTGATAC
>JBJTNN010000071.1:0-19176 GCA_046074125.1 Bacteroidota bacterium | reverse complement strand
CATTCATGAAAGAGAAATACACGTACAACCGCAATAACGATCTCCGCATTTACCAAGGGCCCCGCAGTCGATTCGCCGAATTCACCTTCGCCCTCAGCGTCTTCTTCCAGTTCATCAAAGGTTTCCGCAGTTTGCACTTCCAAGGTCCGTGTATCTCCATTTTTGGATCAGCCCGCTTCAAAGAAGACAACGACTACTACCAGCAGGCCCGCGAAATGGGTGCCCGCGTGGCCCAAGCCGGTTTCAATGTGGTTACCGGGGGCGGTCCGGGCGTAATGGAAGCCGCCAGCAGAGGGGCCAAGGACGTGGGCGGACATACCATCGGGGTGAACATCGAATTGCCGTTTGAGCAGAAGCCCAATCCCTTTCTGGATATTTGGGTCGACATCCGTTATTTTTTCGTGAGGAAAGTGTTACTGTTTAAATACTCCGTGGGGTTTGTAATCATGCCCGGCGGGTTGGGCACGCTCGACGAATTGTTCGAGGCCTATACCTTGGTGCAGTGCGATAAAATTCCGCAATTCCCCATTGTGTTGTTCGGCAGCGAGTACTGGCAGCATCAAATCGAACAGTTGAAAATGATGGAAGCCAAACACGCCATATCGCCCGAGGACCACGACTTGTATTTGGTGACCGACAGTCACGACGAAGCCATGGCCTTTTTGCTGAATCGCATCGAAACCTTTGCCCCCAAATACAAAACCTTCCGCAAGAAGTGGTGGTTGGGTGAAGGCTAGAACATCGCCAAGCATCGGAGCATCCAAAAAATCTTCCGTATCTTTGCACCTTTATGAAAGGTCCAATTTCTCAATTCATTGAAAAGCACTACTTGCATTTCAACGCAGCGGCCCTGGTTGATGCGGCCAAAGGATACGAAACCCACCTCACCGAAGGCGGCAAAATGATGGTGACCCTCGCGGGGGCCATGAGTACCGCTGAGTTGGGCAAAAGCTTGGCAGAAATGATCCGCGCAGGCAAGGTGGATATCATCTCTTGCACCGGTGCCAACTTGGAAGAAGACATCATGAATTTGGTGGCCCACAACCACTACAAACGCGTGCCCCACTACCGCGATTTGAGTCCGCAAGACGAGTGGGACCTCCTGGAAAACCATTACAACCGCGTAACCGACACCTGCATCCCTGAAGAGGAAGCGTTCCGTCGTTTACAAGCCCATATCCACGGCATTTGGAAAGGCGCCGAAGACAAAGGCGAGCGCTATTTCCCCCACGAATACATGTACAAAATCTTGTTGAGTGGTGAGCTCGAGCAATACTACGAAATCGACCCGAAAGACAGTTGGATGTTGGCGGCGGCTGAGCGCAACCTGCCCATCGTGGTTCCCGGTTGGGAAGACAGCACCATGGGTAACATTTTTGCCAGCTACGTGATCAAAGGCGAACTGAAAGCATCGACCATGAAGAGCGGCATCGAGTACATGACTTGGCTGGCCGATTGGTACGTGAAAAACAGCGATGGCAAAGGCGTAGGATTCTTCCAAATCGGTGGCGGTATTGCCGGCGACTTCCCCATCTGCGTGGTGCCCATGCTCTACCAAGACATGGAAATGGAAAACATTCCCTTCTGGAGCTATTTCTGTCAGATCAGCGACTCTACCACCTCTTACGGTAGCTATAGCGGTGCAGTTCCCAATGAGAAAATCACCTGGGGGAAGCTCGACATCCACACGCCCAAGTTCATCGTGGAAAGCGATGCAACCATCGTGGCGCCGTTGATGTTTGCCTACATCTTGGGTTGGTAAGGGGCTAATCCCTTTTCGTTATCTTTGTGCAATGCGCTATTTGATGATGGCGGCGTTGTGCTGCTGCTCCCTCGTTTCTCAAGCCCAAATTCAAACCCGACCCATCCCCAAGCCCATGGCAGCGGGTGTGCCGGCCAAGAACATTCAGGCCTACCAGATTTTTGATGCCCAAGGCAAAAAAGTGAGCTATGAGCAATTCCTCAAAGCCATCACACAGAAACTGCAAAAAAGTGCGCCCCAACCTTCGGTTTTGTTATTTGGGGAGCTGCACGACAACCCCATCGTGCACTGGCTGCAATACCAAACCACCAGTGATTTGTTTCGCGTAACCCCCTACATGGTGTTGGGCGCGGAAATGTTCGAAACCGACCAGCAAGCGGCGTTGGATGAATACCTCAACCCCACCGATACTTCTGCCAAAACCAGCACAGTGGTAACCCCCATGGGCGCGGTGATGGGCGGGGATCCGGCCTACGACAAATTCAAGAAATCGACCAAGCTTTGGCCCAATTTCTACACCGATTATAAACCCCTGGTCGATTTTGCCAAAGAGCATCAACTGCCCTTTATCGCCACCAACATCCCCCGAAAATATGCCAGTTTGGTGTACCGCGGCGGCTTCGCCGCCTTGGACACCCTGCCCGCTGAGAAAAAAGCGCTCTTCCCACCCATGCCCGTGGCCTATGATAGCAACCTCAACTGCTATGCGGAGATTTTCAAAGCCACAGGCGGACATGGGGGCCAAAACCTGCCCAAAAGTCAGGCCGTTAAAGACGCCACCATGGCCTGGAAAATCTATACCAACCTGCCCAACCTCCACTACGGAGAGCAGGTGGTGCCCGTATCGGGCGGAAGCAAATCCCCCAAAATGGACCCCATGGTCTTCATCCACTACAACGGCAGTTACCACTCCGATAACCACGAAAGCATTGAATGGTACTTGAGACAAGAAGAAAAAAGTGCTGCGGCCGTGCAAATGCGCTCGACCCTAATGCCCCCGATGACCATCATCACCATCTCGGCGCGGATGCAAGACGATGTCACCCAACTCGATGCAGAAAACAAAGGGGCCGGTGATTTCATCATCGTTACCCCCAACAACATGAACAGAACCCATTAATCGTATGTCGCTCAACCTCATCGAACAGTTTAAACAAGTCAAGGCCTTCATCTTCGACATCGACGGTGTGCTCACCAACGGACAGGTCCTGGTGACCGAAGAAGGACACATGCTGCGGTCCATGAACATCAAAGACGGCTATGCATTGCAACACGCGGTGAAGCAGGGCTACCCCATCGCCATCATTTCTGGGGGCAAGGGCAACGGCGTATTGGAGCGATTGAAAGGGCTGGGCATCCAATACATTTACCTGGGGCAAAGCCACAAAATGGAAGCGTTTGAAGAGGCATTGTACGCCTGGGAACTGAAGCCCGAAGACATTGCTTACATGGGCGACGACTACCCCGATTTGCCGGTATTGTCGAAAGTGGGCTTGCCTTGCTGTCCGGCCGACGCCTGTGCGGAAGTCCGATCGGTATCGCATTTTATCTCCACGGTAAACGGCGGGATGGGCTGCGCGCGCGATTTGATTGAGAAGGTCATGAAGGTACAGGGCACATGGGATAACGCCGATTCTCATCAGTGGTGAGCTCAATTCGCGTATATTTGTAATTATGATCGCTTCCCAACTCATCAACGAGCATTTGAGTCCGCTTAGAACCACCGATTCGGTGGAGGCCGCGTTGGCGTTCATGATCAGTCAGGGCGTAACCGAACTGCCGCTGATCGAGCAAAAGCAACTCTACAATTACGTGCGTTTGCAGCAGCTTTCTGGCTTTGCCAAGGAGCAGTCGCTGGGCGATGCCATCGCAAGGAATCACTTTTCTCCGAGTGCGCAACCCAACAGTCATTTGTACGAACTGGTGCCGATGCTGGCGGCGAACGAATTGAGTTTGCTGGCGGTTACCGATGCCGAAGGCAATTACCAGGGCATCATCGAACAGAAGAGCATCAACAAGCACATATCCGACAGTTTTACTTACCGAGGCATGGGCGCGATTTTGGTGTTGGTGATGGACGATCGCGATTTCGCCCCTTCGCAGTTGGCGCGATGGATTGAGGAAAACGGTGCGAAGATGCTGGGGATGATGATCAACCACGCCGAACAGGGCAAGTTGCGCATCAATGTAAAACTCAACACCACCCTGGTGAGGGGGATTATGGCCACGTTGGAGCGACAAAATGTGCGGGTAGAGCATGTTTTCATGGCGGAGGACCACGACGAGAACGACACCAAAGCGTTTGATGTGGTATTCAAGTTCTTCGATATTTGAGAATGAAAATGTTGATATTATTGGCAATTAATTAACATAGCAAACAGAATTTTAAGCATTTGCACGCGTTTGAATAGTAATTTTGGCACCCTGGCTTAACAATCCCATGACATCAAAAAAGAAAAAGAAGCACGACGATATGGATTCCGATTTGGAATTCGCCCACAGCGACAATCATGAGGGCCTGCGCGATGAGCTCATCGCCGCCGACAGCATCAAACCCCTCAATTTGGCGGATGTCATCAACTTTTTCTGGCGTTGGCGCAAAGTATTGATGGTGGCTTGCGGCATTGCGGCGGTTACCGCCATTGTGGTGACGATGCCCTTCATTACCAAGCCCAAGTACCAAGCCACCCACATTTTTTATCCCACCAAGAACAACTCTATTTCGGATGCGTTGCTGACCGATGCACGTCAACGTCAGAAAGATCCCCTGGAGTTTGGTGAGGAGGAAGAAGCTGAAAAGGCGATGCAGATTTTGCTTTCCGGCGATTTGATCGGTCGGTTGGTGCGCAACTTCAATTTGTACAAGCATTACAACATCAATACCACCACCGAGAAATACCCCAAAACCGCAATGGATTACAAGCTGAAAGAGAACATCAGCGTAACCCGGACCCGCTATTTGAGTGTAAAAATTGAGGTGTTGGATGAAGATCCGCAGATGGCGGCCGATTTGGCCAATGGCATGGCGTTGCTGTACGATTCCATCAAAACCGAGGTGCAGAACCAAATCGCGGTGCCTGCGTTGCAGATTGTAGAACGCGCCTTGCAAAGCAAGCGCGACAAAATTCAAGGCATCAAAGACAACATGCGCAAGTTGGGTGAAGAAGGTATCACCAACTATGAAGAGCAAAGTAGGGCGTTGGCCGAAGAGATTTACAAGGCGCAGTCATCGGGCCGAGTGGGAGAAATGAAAAAACTCCTCGAAGAGCAAAAAACCTTGGTAAAATCTGGGGGAGATTTTGTGGCATTGAACGAATTAATCAAACTGGAAGAAGAAAAAGAGAGCGATCTGATTGCCCAATACGAACGTCGGGTGGTGGATGTAAACGAAAAATTGTCGCACAAGATGACGATCGAAGCGGCCTCCAAGCCCGAAATCAAATTCTGGCCCAAGCGCGGTTTTGTGACGATTCTGTCGGTGTTGGCAACCTTCATGGCCACCTCACTGATTTTGGTATTCTTCGAGCTCTATCGCAAACAACCCAGCGCTTAAGCCGGTGTTCGCTCTGCCACAAATAGCCAGCAAAGGTCAGCGCATCGTGCTGTTTGCGGTGTTGGCGTTGACAGGGGTGTTTTGTGTGCTGGCCACCGTTTTTCAATACTATTATTTGCTGCTGTTGCCCGTGGTGGTGGGGGTGCTTTTGTACGCCTTTTTCTACACCGACCGCAGTTTGTTGTTGTTTGGATCGCTGGTTCCGTTGAGCATTAACTTCGACGACATTGGTGGCGGGATGGGGCTCACGCTGCCCACCGAACCCCTGTTTATTTTGCTGTTTTTGCTGATTGTATTTCGGTGGTTGATGAAGCCCGACATCGATTTGCAATTGCTTGCACACCCCATTAGTATCAGCATATTGGTGTATTTGCTGTGGTTGTGGACGGCCACGTTGTTTAGCAGCATGCCGCTGGTGAGTTTCAAGTTTGTGATGGCCAGAACCTGGTACATCGTGCTGTTCTATTTCACGGTGGTGGGCTTGTTCAAGCAGTTCAAAAACATCCATTGGTTTTTCAAGGCTTTCACCCTTACCACGCTGGGATTGGTCATTTTCACGCTCACCAAACACGCCGCCGATGGGTTCATCCGCAGCAGCAGTTATGGCATCTCGTGGCCCTTTTTCCCCGACCATGGCATGTACGCCGCGGCAATTGCGTTTGCGGTGTTTATTTTGGTGATGTATGGGTTTGCGGGCCGACATTTCGGCATCTCGCTACCCTTTGCGCCAGCTGTTTTGTTGCTCTTGACGATATTGTTGTTTGGCATTGTGGTGAGTTATACCCGCGCCACTTGGTTGAGTTTGGTGGCCGCGATGGCGGTGTATGTGGTGCTGAAAATGCGCATCAAATTCGGTTGGGTGTTACTGGCCCTGGCGGGGGTGCTGACCTACGGCATCGTTCAGCAAGACCAGATCATGTACGATTTGGAGGCAAACAAGCAAGGGAGCAGCGATGACATTGAAGGACACGTAAAATCGGTGTCGAACGTGACCACCGACCCCTCAAATTTGGAGCGGATCAACCGGTGGAAATGCGCTTCGCGGATGGTCTCGGAACGACCTTGGTTCGGTTTTGGTCCGGGTACCTACGTTTTCCAGTATTCGCCGTTTCAAAAGAGCGATGAACTGACGTTAATTTCTACGTTTTCGGGCGATTTGGGCGATGCCCACAGTGAATATTTCTCGGCGATGAGCGAGGCGGGCTACATGGGTCTGCTGAGTTGGTTGGGGGTGGTGTTGACCACATTGGGGATATCATTCCGAGTATTTTACCGGGAGGAACCAGGCAAAGTGCGCTACACATTGCTCATGGCGATGCTGGGGCTGATTACTTATTATGTGCATGCTTTCTTGAACAATTACTCCCAATACGATAAAATTGCGGTACCCTTGTGGACGTTTACGGCGGTGGTAACCGCGTTGGATTTGTATCACCGGGGGACGGTAAAATCGGACAGCGACCATGTGGCAGACACTGAAAAAGAGTAAGTTGTTTTTGGGCGGGGCGAGCATTTGCTTGCTGCTGTTGGTGGTGGGCACATTGGGTTATGCCATTACACCGGATCCCACGCCCGATGCCAATCAGATTGTGCCGGAGTGGTCGAATTTGGGTCCGGGTACCAAGGTTTATTATACGGTGGCGGCGAGCGGTAATTCGTCGATGACTTCTGCGGCATCGCAAGGCCAATCAAACGACGCGAGCGTGGTGGCATCTGAATCCGTGCCCGCTTATTTGCACTGGGCTTTGGGCAATCCCAATACGCCAAAAATCACGCCCCTTCAGGGCAACGCTTTGGCCAATCCCGGAACGGGGATGAATGCCGATGATTCCATGAAACTGGTTGATAAGGTATTGCATCACAGAACGTTTTGGCTGGGCTCGGATCGGTTCGGTCGCGACATCCTTTCGCGGATGATCATTGGGGCGAGAATCAGCTTATCGATTGGCTTCTTGGCGATGTTGGCTTCGATCATTATTGGCACCATCATTGGGTTATGCGCGGGGTATTTCGGCGGGAAGGTGGATGCCTTTTTCTCTTGGCTGATCACTGTTTTTTGGTCGGTTCCCACGCTGTTGATTGCCTTGGGATTGTCGATGTTGTTGGGCAAAGGGTACTACCAAGTGTTGCTTGCAACGGCGTTGAGCACTTGGGTGGAGGTGGCCAGGGTGGTACGCGGACAAACGTTGCAGTTGAAGCAGCGCGAGTTTGTGTTGGCGGCAAAAATTACGGGCTTCTCGCATTCGCGCATCATGTTCAAGCACATTTTGCCCAATTTAAAAGGGTCGTTGACGGTGTTGGCGACCACCAATTTCGCCAGTGCCATCTTGTTGGAGGCGGGGTTGGGATTTTTGGGTTTGGGGGTATCGCCACCAACGCCGTCTTGGGGGATGATGGTGAAAGAGAATTTGGGGTATTTGGTGTTAGACAACAGCTATTTGGCCCTGATTCCGGGCATCGCCATCATGATTTTGGTGATGTCATTCAATTTAATGTCGATGGGCCTCCGCGACATTTTAGATCCGTATAATAAGAGTTAGTCCTCGTGACCGAGGGATAATTTGGCGCAGCGCGCGTTTAAAATTGCCAGGTAACCCTCTTTGCTAAGGTCTGATAAATAAGACGTTTTACAAAGCGCTACGGCTGCTGGAATTTCTTTTTGAAATCTCCCAAAAACACCGGCCATTTGCTTGGGGTTAAGGCCAAGTCCGAGACCAAATCGTTCGAACATTCTGCGCGACAAACGACGTTTTTTACCTTCAAGGGTCAAGGCCAACTCCTCCGTATCCTTGGGGTTTGCCAATGAAACATTTAACAAATCATAGGCAGGCGATAACATCCATTGATCCCCTCGATAAATCAAAGAGAAATTCTTCAAGTGCATGTCGTTGTTCCCCGTCAAATAACAGAATAGAACCACCTCAAAATAACGCAGTTTATCTAAAAGGATATTGGAAGAATATTCGGCAATCGCCTTACCAACCCGCTCCATAGACCCTTTGTATTTATCTACCGCGTCGGTAATTTGAAACATATCGAGCATGTGAATTTTTGTTCCAGCATCCGTTCGATCGATGCGTTTTGTGATGTAGGCCAACTCCCCCGATTGCAGTCGGATGAGGCTACAAGGAACAGTTTCGATTCCAAACAGCGCGGCCATTTTCATGGTGAGGTGTTCGTTTGCCGGCAATTCTGGATAATGAATAGACGGTGGTTTTAGTATAAAATTACCGCCCAAGGCACCAACTACGGTAAGTCGTTTTCTGTTCGCAGCCTTGAGTGTGTCATCGATGAGTGATAGCGACAATTTGGGCTGAACGCCCGTGACGGCGATGTGATTTGAAACAACCGCCTTTGCCAATTCATCCATCTGATTCATGGTGTAATCCAAGGTCGGGGGTTGAAGACTACCAAAAAACGACCGACAGCAACGCTCATGATACTCAGCGATATGACTTTGCAGGGGCTCGAGACAGAGCAGACAACGTTTAGCCATGGTCATTCTCCATTGATTTTACACTCACAGCACCGATGCAATTTTGACAACAGCTCAACAACAAACCCATGCGATCGTTTGGTCTAACCTTAAAATGACTGGTAGCCACATCCAACAGCCAACCTTCGGGTATTAAGCCTTCGAAAAATGAAAACAGGTATTTCTCCTGATAGACTTGATTGCTTACGGGCATGGTGAACGTAAGACACTGCTGCGGAAACTTCTCGATGTATAAATCATCGTAGCGAAATTCAAAGTGGCCTTCACCCGTTTCAGTGAGGACGCCCGCTAGGTCGTTATGGTAGAATACCGCTGCTTTTCTCATGGTCTTCAATGTCTACTTCAACCGACCTAACGGGTAACGGCGCGAGGGTATGTCCAAACATGAGAAGGACATGGTTTACTGTTTCCATGTTGAGATTGCCTTTGCCTTGCTCAATTTTGCGGACTACCGTGAGTGCCACGCCCGCCCGTTCCGCAAATTCGATTTGGGTGAGCCCTGCCTGCTTTCGCTTTTCCTTGAGAAATAATTGCAATGATTTCATGGCGACATCCGTTTGCCTAAATCAAATTTAACAGAAAATTGTATGATATCACATATAATTTAGGATAAAATACAATTTTTATATGCTTTCACATACAATAAATTAATTTTCCGATATTTTATATGCAAAAAAATATAAACTACCCCACCACCACCGCGGTACGATCGATGGCGGCCTTGAGTCGTTCGTCTTGAATGATCGACACCAGAAGAATGTCGAGTTCGTGCGGAAATCCCACCTCAAAGAGGGCATCTTCGAGGTCGAAAATCGCCCCGAAACCCACCCCATCGCCATACAGCGCGATATCTACATCAGAATTGGGTTTGTGCTTTCCAGTGGCGCGGGAACCGAAGACCACAGCTTTTTCCAGGCCTTTCAGCGTGCCCAATGCCTGCTGCAATTGCAACAATTCTTGATCGGTGAGCCCTGCGACTTTCATGCAACAAAGATAGGAAGGAAAGATCGGCTGCGCCGAGTCCCTGAAAGTTTAATGCACCCAAAGGGTCACTGGCTCGTACACTTCTCTCGATTTCACGTTGAGGTAGTACAATCCCTGACTCAATTTGGCCGGTACCTTGGTTTTGCCCTCGGCGACTTGGCATTCTGCCACCACCCTACCAGCAGGATCGATCCAAGTGATGTTTGCGGCATCCAAACCATTCAGCGCCAGCACATCCCCAGCACCCACGGGGTTGGGATAAGCGGTAAAGCGTTGCTTGGCGATGGATTTCACGTTGGTATGGTCAACCAGCACCGGAATATCCGCGGTGTCTTTGCATCCATTGGCGTTGTTGGTTACCACCAATCGAACCGTGTAATTGCCGGGACCTGCATATTGGTGAACCCCAGGCAATCCCACCTTTTTGGTGCCATCACCCCAATCCCATTCGAAACTCAACCCGGCGGTATTGATGGGCACACAATTCAATTTATGCTGCCACAAAAGAGTCCACGTGAACCCGGCCGCAGGCCGGGGCTTCACCACGAGTGTCAACGGTGTGCGCTCGCTCTTGCAGCCCTTGTTTTCGGTTTCGTAGTACAAAGTGCGCGTGCTCAACATCATCCCCAAATCATACGTACTTCCCGTGAACAAAATATCGGTGGTGGTGGTGTCCTCATACCAGTTGACCGTCCCAGTAGGAATCGTCACACTCATTTTTCCCAACGCTTTGGCACAAACACTCAACGCCTCCACCTTGCTGGGCTTGGGAATATCGTTCACGATGACCTCTACACTGTCGAAATTCGGCGCAAAGCAATTGCCTTCCGACGCCTTGTAATACACATAATTTTTACCGCTCAACCCATACACAGCGGGTGTCTTACCCACATAGAAAGGTTGTGCATCGCTGCGCTTCATGTACCAGTTTAACTGTCCCCAAGACGTAGACCCAAACAACCTCGCTGAATCGTTGGAGCAGGTCTCATCGCCCGTGGCACCAAATACACCGGGGTAATCTTTCACCGTGATTTTCACGGCAGACCTACCGCTACCACAGATGCCATTCCACGATTCTACATAAACATAACCCTCGCCCCGCTTCGTCCCTTTGAACGTATAACTGCTACCCTTGGCCACCGGACTTCCGCCCGTAGCGTCTAAGAACCAGCGCAACGTATCGGAGCTGCTATTGCTTGTGGCCTTCAACGTCACCGAATTCACCCCACGCGCACAGACGAAAGTGTCGGCCGGAACAGTGGGCGATGTGGGTGCAAAACTGCTACCAACAAAAGCTTTTACCAACTTACTGCCGCCGGCATACACGCAACCCTTGTTATTGGCCACCACGTAAAATTGGGTGTCTTGGCTCAACTTACCCGTCTGCAATACTTGTCCGGTATGCATCAAAGTTCCACCGCTCGATTTATCGTACCAATACAAATCGCCATAGTCGGTGAATGCCTGCAAATTCGCCGTAGCACCGGCACAAATGGAATCGTTTTTCACCGTGAGTTTGGTGGGATACTTGTTCACCTCGAAAGGAATCATCAACCAGTTGGACTCGCAAGTATTGTTCACCGCCTTCACGTAAAACGTATCGGTTTTCTGCACATTGCTGATGGTGTATTTATTGCCCTCAAAAAAGGGTTTTGGATCGCTGGTTTTCTTAAACCACTGCACCGTTGTTTGGGCATCAGACGCCACCGAAATGGTCACCGTATCACCGCTACAACCTTGGGCCGTTTTGTACAAACTGGGCGTTCCGGGCTTGAAATAAATGATTTTCGATACCGTATCTGAGCAAGACCACCCACTGTATGGGTACACCGTTGAGATCAGTGTTACATTCAAATTGCTGCGCGAGGTGGGCTTGTATTTGCCGTCGATCGCGTATTGAATCATTTTGTTGTCGTAGTTCCAACGGTGACTCGAGCGCTCGATGTTGTAGTACACGTAATAGTTGTAGAAAATGCTCGACACCACGGTTTTCTTGGTTTGATTCTGGAAATACAGCGTATCCATGTTGGGGTAGCACTGCTGGTTGGTGGTGTAGTCGATCCCCAATTTATAGCCCACAAAGGGATACATCTGCATGTGGCTGTTGAACACGGTTCCGCCAATGTTCAAACTCATGCATCGGTACCATTTTCCGCTCACAGAGCCCACGCACAAATTGCGCTTTTTGCCATCGCCATTGGTGTAAGAATTACACACCACGGCCGCCAATGCGGTGCTGCTGTCCGATTCCACGCAGACGATATACGGCCCGGTTACGGTAACCGCCTTGCCAAAATCGGCGTTCAAGGTAATTCTACTCAAAGGGATGCTGCTGCCCATAACCGTATCCACGGTGATGGTATCGCTGGCAATGGGCGTACCCGATGGCAAAGAATCGGCCCCGGCTTTGTACAGGTTGCAAATGATGTTGATTTTCACCGATTTTGCCGGTGTGGGCGTAACCGAAAATCCATAAAACCGAAATCCACTCACGGTCATCGTTTGAGGGGCATCGAAAAACTGTCCCAAAGAACTCCCCTTCTTAATCGTGATGCTGTTGTAAGCCGTGCTTCCATAACTGGGAAACATACTGGTATCCCCATCACACCGGGTGGGGTTGGTGGCACTGCGCGATTGAATTTTCCCTTTTTGGGTTGCGATGTGCACATCATCAACCAAGGTTCTGCCCGCATCCACAAATTGGGCTGCTACGGGAACGGTTATCGCACAAAAAAGACTCAATAGTAAGTTTCTCACCTTCATCGTTTTGGGAAATAAATCAATCCCACCGAATTAAACAAGAAATGGCTGGCATTTGCATCCAAAAAATGTGATATCCATGACCGCCGAAGGAAATTATGGGCAGTTTCCATTGATTTGCGATAAATGGCCTAATTTTGTCGCACCCAAATACTATGTCAAACAACTTGTTAAAAGGAAAAAAAGGCATCATTTTCGGTGCGTTAAATTCGAATTCAATCGCCTGGAAAGTCGCTGAACTCTGTCACGCCGAAGGCGCCCAAATCGTCCTGACCAACGCACCCGTGGCTGCGAAAATCGGACAAACCGAAGAGTTGGCCAAAGCGTTGAATGCGCCCCTGATCTTTGCCGATGTCACCAAAATGGAAGACCTGGAAAACTTGGTAGCCGGCGCTACTGAGGCCTTGGGTGGTCCTTTGGATTTCGTGTTGCACAGCGTGGGCATGAGCTTGAACGTGCGCAAAAAGAATCCTTATACCGACTCCAACTACGACTATATGCACCAAACCCTCGATATCAGTGCGATGTCGTTCCACCGTTTGATGCAAACGTTGATCAAAAAAGACGCCATGAACGAGTGGGGTAGCATTGTGGCCTTGAGCTACATCGCGGCACAGCGTACCTTCCCCGATTACGGTGAAATGGCGGATGCCAAATCATTGCTCGAAAGCTTCGCGCGTTCTTTCGGTTACCATTATGGCAAGAAAAAGCACGTTCGTGTGAACACCATCAGCCAAAGTCCAACCAAAACCACCGCCGGTTCTGGAGTGGGTGGATTTGATGCGTTCTACAACTATGCCGACAAAATGAGTCCTTTGGGCAATGCCAGCGCCGATGCTTGTGCCGAATACTGTGTGAGCTTGTTCTCAGACTATACCCGCATGGTAACGATGCAGAACTTGTTCCACGATGGTGGTTTCAGCTTCACCGGAATCTCCACCGATTTGATGGATGGCTTCCGCGATGCGGCTGCCGAATAATTTGTACTGATTTTAGGGCGATAAACGGGATTTTACCCAAGCGCCATTGATTTTCTCATAGCAAGCCCGGTCGTGAACACGACCGGGTCTTCCTTGCCAAAATTCGACACGGTCGACCACAATTTCATAGCCGCCCCAATGTTTGGGGCGTTCTATTTTGATGGTGTCGTCTGATAGCAATGTTTCCATTTGCGCATCCAACGTTTGCCTATCGGCAATCACCTGACTCTGGTTCGATACCACCGCCCCCGCTTGTGAAATCCGGGGCCTGCTGTAAAAATATGCATCACTATCAGACTCGCTGATCTTTCTCACCGATCCTTCAACACGCACCTGTCGCTCCAACTCCGCCCAGAAAAAAACCGCCGATACAAAGGGATTGGCCGCAATATCCTGTCCTTTCCTGCTCGCATAATTGGTAAAAAACACGATGCCATCGTCCGTGATTTCCTTCAACAAAACCACCCTTGACGAAGGTCGGTTATTGGCATTCACCGTTCCCAACACCATGGCATTGGCCTCCAACACTTCGGCGTCCAAGGCTTGCTCGAACCATCCTTTGAATTCCACCAACGGGTCGTTGCCCATCTGTTGGGGCTCCAAAGCGCCCTTGGTATATTCTTTTCGGATATCTGCGATGTTCTTCATCTTTCAGCCCTCCTTATCTGCGCATGCCAGGGAAATTCGGCATCTTCGGCATTCTTCCGCCCGAGCTGTTCATCATTTTCATCATTTTCCGCATTTGCTCAAATTGTGTCAACAGCTTGTTCAACTCCTGGATGTTGCGACCGCTTCCCCGCACGATGCGTTGTTTGCGACTGCCATTCAATATTTCGGGTTTCGCGCGCTCCTGGGGTGTCATACTCTGAATCATCGATTCGATGCCCTTAAATGCATTGTCGTCGATGTCCATATCCTTGATCTGACTGCCAACCCCGGGCAACATGCCCAACAAATCCTTGATGTTACCCATCTTTTTGATCTGCTGCAACTGGGCCAAGAAATCTTCAAAATCAAATTTGTTCTTCGCGATTTTCTTCGACAATCGCTCGGCTTCCTCTTCGTCGAAAGCCATCTGAGCCCGCTCTACCAAAGAAACCACATCCCCCATCCCCAAAATCCGTCCCGCCATACGATCGGGATAAAACACATCCAACGCCTCCATCTTCTCACCCATGCTCACAAACTTGATGGGCTTGTTCACCACCGTCTTGATGCTCAACGCAGCACCCCCGCGGGTATCACCGTCTAACTTGGTTAAAACAACCCCCGTAAAATCTAACACATCGTTGAACGCTTTGGCCGTATTTACCGCGTCTTGACCGGTCATCGAATCCACCACAAACAATATCTCATGGGGCTTCACCGAGCGCTTCAATTGCGCAATCTCTTGCATCATTTGCTCGTCGATGGCGATACGACCTGCCGTATCCACCACCACCACGTTGTGGTTGTTCTTCTTGGCATAGGCGATGGCATTTTCTGCGATGGCCACCGGATCATTGCTGCCGTCTTCGCTGTATACCTCAACACCCACTTGCTCTCCCAACACCTTCAATTGCTGTCGGGCAGCCGGACGGTAAACATCCCCCGCCACAAACAGCGGATTGCGGCCCAAGCCCTTGAGGTATTTCCCCAATTTGCCCGTAAACGTGGTTTTACCCGAACCCTGAAGTCCGGCGATCAAAATCACGGTAGGACTTGCATTCAATTGCAAATCGGATTTTTCACCACCCAGCAACACCACCAACTCATCGTTCACGATTTTGGTGAGCAACTGTCCGGGCGATACCGACTTAATCACATCTTGTCCTTTCGCCTTTTCCAGAATGGTATCGGTGAAGTCTTTGGCCACCTTGAAGTTTACGTCGGCCGCGATCAATGCACGTCGGATTTCCTTGACGGTATCCGCCACGTTCACTTCGTTGATGCGCCCTTGTCCTTTCAGCGATTTGAAGGCTTTTTCTAACCGGTTCTGTAGGTTCTCAAACATAGGTAGGGCAAAGTTACAAAAACCCCCTCCTTTTCGATTGAAAAATTCCAATTACCTTTGTTTGGAATGAAAGCCCTCAAATTTCTATCGCTTGTTGCCTTGGTCGCTGGAATATCGGCCTGTACCCAAAAATCCGACTCTTTAGAGAAATCCTATAAAATGGCGGTTGCCGCTGGCGATTACCATGCTGCCGGCAATGCGTTGGTGCTGTGGTTAAACCAAGATTCAAGCATTCAATCGTGGGCCTACGACAGTTTGGCCTACATCCATTACTTCCATTTGGGCGGTTCTGGCGATCAGGTTAGAAATCCCAAAACGCCTTTGTATTACGCCGAGGCGGGTCTGAAGCAAAACGCAAAAAGCACTTTCTTGCGCGAAATCAAAGCCAAATTGTTGCTGGAGCAAGGCAAAGACACGGCGTCGATGGTGATGTTGCGCGATTTGTACGATGAAACCAAAGACCAGACCTACTGGTGGGACATGTGCTTTGTAGAAATGGCCCGAGGCAATGTCATGGGTTGCGATTCTATGGTAACCTTGGCGCTGGCCGACCCCAAAGTGGCTGAGAAAAAAGTGCGCATGGAACACATCGCAGCGGGCGTGGCCGAAACGGTGAATGCCAAAGCGGCTTACATTTATTTACAGGCGTTGATGCTCCGCGGTGCGGGCGATATCATGGCCTCTGCCAATGCCTTGGAGGCCGCATTGAAAGAAGACAAAAACTTCTATGCCGCCAAACAAAGCGTGTTAGACTTGCAACGCATGTACGCCCAACAGCAACGAGGCGGACGTTAATCTCACCACATTCTGAAATTGAAATACGCGTTTTACTTCATTACGCTGTTTTGGGCTTGGGGCGCGGATGCCCAATCCACAGCCAAAATCTTTGGCAAAGTGAGCAACAAATACAGCGATGCGGGAATTCCTCAAGCACGGGTAGAAATATTGCAAACGCGGTTTCAAACGGTTACCGACTCCAATGGATACTTTGAGCTTACAAACCTCAACATCGCCTCTGGAGATTTGCAGATTTCCGCGAGCGGCTACCAAAATGAGCTCATTTCACATGCCACCTTCGTTGCCGACAAATCCCTAGAATACAATGCATCGCTCATTCCCATTTCTGATCGAATGGGTGCGGTAAACATTGCATCAAAAAGTTACGACAACAGTCCGCAAAATCCAGTTTCGGCCTACAGTTTTTCCCGTGAGGAAATCTCGATGAATCCGGGGGCCCAAGGCGATATTTTCCGGGCCATTGGCATGTTGCCGGGAGTTACCAGCAGCGGTGGGGTGTATTCAGCCATTTCGGTTCGCGGACAAGGGGTAAGAGACAATGTTTACATGGTCGATGATATTCCTGTCACAGAAATTGGCCACCTCGAAGGCAACTCGTTTTTCAATGACCCCAACGGGGGTCGATTCAGCCTTTTTGCACCCCGTGTGATCGAAAAAGCACAATTTCAAGGTGGTGGATTTGGGCCCGAATTTGGACGGCGATCGGCGAGTTATTTGGGTCTAACGATCAAAGAGGGAAATAAGGGCAACGCGATTGTGGATGGGCAAATGGACCTCCTTGGTGTAACCCTGAATTACGACGGTCCCACCCGATGGAAAAAAACCACCCTCTTTCTATCTGCCCGATACCAAAATTTCTATGCGTTGGTGAATTTGATTGGACTCAAAGACATCGGATTGCCGAGATACGGAGACCTTGTCCTGAAAACCAGTACGCAGTTGAACGCTAAAAACAAGCTCACCGGCATTTTCATTTACAGTCCCGAACGGTATACCCGCGATATCGAAAACGTGAAGGCCGATAAATTTCTAAACAACGTATATCTGCCCGATTTCAATCGCAAAAAAATGATTGCCGGTCTCAATGTAAAATCCCAATTGAATCGCACGTTACAATGGAAAAACGTAATTTATTACACCCATTATTTGTCTGATGTGTTGGTGGGTAAAGCTACACCGTCCGTTGATTCTTTAGGCGCTCGGGTGGGTGAAACCATTTCGTACAGAAACAACATACAACAGCAAAATTACCAAGAGCACAAACTGGGTTATCGGTCCATAATCACACAGCGGTGGTCGCCCCAAACCTATTTAACGGCCGGCTTCGAGGCAGATCGGATGCTCATAATGAACGAACGAAAACAAAATGAGTTGGACACCCAATTCATTTATTACCGTGGACAAACCCCAGTACCGAATCAAAATTATCTACTGCTCGACCCTCGGTTCGTGAATGCCAGTTTTAACAAATCAGCGGGTAATGCTTCTGCCTATACCACCTTTGGATTTTCCCCGTTACCGGGTGTTTCTCTCAATTTGGGCGCGCGATACGACTATACCGGTTACACAAAGGAACACTTGATTTCACCCCGCTTGAGTGGTTCGGTTCATCTAACCAAAGGACACTCGCTGAATTTTGGGGCTGGTACCTATTACCAAGATCCTGTTTATTCAGACATAGCAGATCAGGGTGAGCAACGAAGACTGCTCAATGAGAGAACGCAGCAGGTGGTGATTGGTTACAAATGGCTATTGAAAGATGGCTGGAAAATAATTCTAGAGGGATGGCACAAGCAATTTTCAAATCTTGTGGTAAAACCCAATTTGGGCTATCCGTTTCAAGAAAACAGTGGTGTGGGTTTTGGCAGGGGCTTGGATATTAATGTGTCAAAGAAAATGACCCATCGGTTAGGCGGACAGGTGGGCTATTCCTACATCGAAACCAAACGAAAAGATGCGGCCACAAGCTATTGGTATGATTTCATTTTTTCTCAACCTCACCAGTTTAACCTATTGATTAATTACAAGTTGAAGGAGCACATCGTGGTTTCTGTGAAATACCGATACGCTTCGGGCCGACCCAAAGATGATTTTATCATCCATGAAAATGTGTTCAACAACAACCAGTATTACCGCTATTCCAAGGAAATCATAGCCCTCAACTCGCTGCGATTACCCAATTTTAGCAGCTTGGATTTTCGGGTAAACTATAGTTTTCGATATAGGAAAATCAACATGACAGGCTTTATGGACATCGTAAACGTACAGAATCAGGTTATTCCCAATTTCGAGAACTTCAACTCATACACGGGCAAACCCTATTACGAAGGATTGGCGATTTTCCCGTCTGGGGGATTGAAATTTGAGTTCTAATTCTCTTCCACCAGCACGCGCTTGAGGGTAAACTCGTCCTTGAGCACATGGTACGCCATTTCGCTATAATACATCAACCCATCGATGATGTGGGTGAGGTCTGAGGGCTGAAAACTCTTGCCGGGTACCCGGAAAATCAGGGCAACCACATTGTCTTTGGCATTGTAAGTAAATTTACCGTACAAAATATTGAGGTTCACCGTGAGCAACTCTTCCAAGAACGCTTCGCGCTGCAGCGTTGGCGCATAACAAAATGGGATGGTCAACTGAAAGGTGGTGGCATCTTCCTCGAAAATAAAGTAGTTCCAGGGCGATTTTTGCTCTGCCGTCCACGCATCCAAATAAATGGGCGTTTCATTGCGCATCAACAACCACTGTCCTTGCTCTTCCCCACGCGCCTGTGCTGGGTCAACCCCCAAATCGTGAATGGCTTTTTCTACCGAATTCAGTAATACCGACAATTCCATGTCGCAAAGT
>JBJTNN010000070.1:0-3244 GCA_046074125.1 Bacteroidota bacterium | reverse complement strand
GAGAGCAACATGGGCGCCATTTCTTGGTCTGTCAGCGGCAACAAATGGAACTACCCCGTTCGCGCCAGAGTCAATGCCGCCAACAACACATTGCTTTTGCATGCAGGGGTCAACTTCAGCGGTATTTGGACATTGAGCGATACCACACCCTGCCCGATCGCCAACTTCAGCAGCGTTGGGTCGTGCGAAAAAGACAGTGTATTATTTATCGATAAATCAACGGTATCGCAAGACACACTCATACGCTGGAGCTGGTCTTACGGAAACGGCAACACCGGCAGCGGCGATTCTTCTGTTGGATATTTCTCTCCAGCGGGCATCTACAACACCCGACTGATCGTTACTGCCGCCACCGGCTGTAGCGACACCCTATTCAAGAAAATCAATATTCTCGGGGCCCCGCAAGCCAACTACCTCGTGGAAGACACTTGCGAAAACACCATCGTAAAATTCACCTCTCTCACCGCACCGGGCAGTGGATTCGTGGCGAAAGAATACTGGTGGTTTGGCGACGGTAGCACCTACACCGGCAAAAGCCCTCAGCACTATTATGGCACATCGGGAATCCCCCAAGTGAGATACATCGTTTATAACAGCAACCTGTGTAAAGACACCATTGATCGCACCATTTATATCGCCAACAAGCCCTTTGTTTATTTCACGGCAAAACCCGACTGCGAGGATGTAAACTTCCCGTTCACCAACGCTTCCACAGCAGGCGCTGGCACCTTTCAAAGCTATAATTGGGATTTTGGCAATGGCCGTCGCTCCTCACTGCGCGATGAAAACATCGTATACCCTGACTCTGGCACCTACCCCGTTCGATTGATTGTCACCAACACCTACGGGTGTAAGGATACTTTCAGCCAACCCTTGCGCGTTTACCCCAGAGCCATTGCGAAATTCAAATACAGTCCGTTTGACCCCCAAATGCTCAAACCAGTCACATTCACCAACCTCTCAAGCATCGATACCAAATGGACCTGGGATTTTGGCGACGGTTACTACGACATCTCAGAAAACCCCATTCACAGCTACAACATGTATGGCACCTACAACGTATCGGTGATTGCCGACAATGATTATGGTTGTGCGGACACTACCTCGCTGAGTTTGCGTGCAAAATCGATTCCTTTGTACTGGTTCCCTAACGCCTTTACCCCGCAAAACACAGAGGGCTTGAACGACCAATTCGGCTTGTTTTCACCCCTTACCGTCACCAATTACCGATTGCTCATCTTCAACCGATATGGGGAGATCATCTTTGAATCCACCGATCAAACCAAATTGTGGGACGGTAAAGTCAACAACGAACTCGTGATGGGCGGCGTGTATATTTACGATGCCACATTTAAAAATCCCGAAAACGAACTTCAGCGCTATTCGGGCAATGTAACTGTGGTCCGATAATTCTGAGGCAATAGCCCTCACCCTAAACCCGCGTAATCCAATTCCCCTTGATCTCAATGTGATTGCGGTGCAAGGCCAGCATGTTTCGCTGTTCCATTTTTTTCAGCAATCGAGAAATCACCTCTCTGGAAGAATTCAAATCTTGTGCGATGGTCTGGTGATTAATCGGAATGTCCGTGCAACCGCAAGACTTCCATTGGTTTTTGAGGTAAAACTCCAACCGCTCGTCCATCCCCCGAAACGCCACGTGATCCAAAACATTCAGTACCTCATCAAATCGATTGCGATACGTAGAAATCACAAACTCATACCAAGAGCGGTATTCTTTCATCCACTCATTCATGGTTTGTACGGGGAACATAATCAAACGGGTCGACTCCGTAGCGATGGCCGTTATTTGGCTGCTCTCCATCCGCGCTGCGCAACTCATCGATACCGCACAAGCCTGACCGGGCGTTAAATAATACAAGAAAAACTCCGACCCGTCATCGCTATCTCTGTATACCTTTACCCTACCCTCCAACACCAACACAGTGCTCGGCATAAACTGTCCGGTACGAATAATCGCTTCATTCGCCTCATACGTTTTCACGATGCTATTGTCGATCAACGCCTCCACCAAATTCGGTTCGAAATGCGCAAAAACCGCTCTGATTCGCTCTATGTTGCTTACTTCACTGTTTGCCATGGCCTGTTGATTTATTTTTCAAAGAACGTGAATTTCACAGAATAAGCCGACCTTTGCAGTCATTTATGATCAAGACCGGACTCTTTTTGGACCTCACTTTTCACCACGATACCCCTCAAGGTTGGTACCTGGTAGACGACCTAGGGGTTGAAGTATTGTTGCCCAACAAATACTGTCCGGCCGAAGCCATCGAAGGCGACATCATCAATGTATTCATCTACCGTGATTCAGAAGATCGTTTGACAGCCACTACGCGGGTTCCCAAGATTGAATTCAACGAATTTGCTTGCTTGGAAGTGGTTGCCACTACTTCCGTTGGCGCATTCATGGATTGGGGCATGGAAAAAGACCTGTTTGTCCCCTTCAAAGAGCAACACCGTCGATTGGTAGAAGGTGAACACGCCGTTGTTTATTTGTATCGTGACGAAGTTACCGACCGCTTGCTGGCAAGTGCCAAAGTATCCAAATGGCTCGAAAAATCAGACATCCCTTTAGGTTTCAATGCCGAAGTTGACCTGCTTTGTTTTGAGGAAACCGAAATCGGCTTTCGCATGATCGTGAATCAGAAATACCAGGGAATGGTGTTTAAAAATGAATGCTTCCAACCCATAGAGGTGGGAGATGAACTCAAAGGATACGTTAGAGCCATCCGCGAAACCGGTAGCATCGATCTTTCCCTCACACCCATTGGGAGAAAAAAAGTTACGGGCCTGGCCGGTGTCATCTTGCAGGCCATCGAGGCAGAGGGCGGATTTTTGCCCATCACCGACAAATCATCGCCTGAATTAATTTACAGCCGATTCGCCATGAGTAAAAAGGCCTTCAAAGAGGCTGTAGGCACTCTCTATAAAAATCGAGATATTTCCATTGAGCCAAACGGACTTCGAAAATCACAATAACGCTTTGTGAACTAAGCCAGACACCCTGCCTTACTTCTGCATCATCGTCAGGATATTCTGTCCCAACGCCGGTATCAATACCCGCGGTGTCATTTGATTTTCAGTAGCAATTTGCATCAATCTTTCCGCAGGCTCACCAATGGGCTCATCGCTCAAATCAAAGGTACCATAATGCATAGGCACCATGTGTTGGGCGCCCAAATCCAAGAAGGATTGATAGGCTTTGGCAGGCGACGAATGGTTCGAT
>JBJTNN010000069.1:0-6177 GCA_046074125.1 Bacteroidota bacterium | reverse complement strand
TGGCCAAGTTTTCAAAATAAGTGGGATCATCAGACAATTTTTCTGCCGCCCATGCCCTGTTACTCAAAAATAGTTTGATTTGATCTTCCATGATTATTTGATTTTACTGATGAAGTTGCATTTCATGTCGCCCAGCAATTTAGACTTATGGGCTTCATTTAAAAATTCGTAAGTAACCTGTATACCACGCTCGTCGGCTCGAACTTGGTAATCATCAATGATATCGAGTATGTCTACATCCATGAATGTGCAATGTGTTAAATCAATGACAACCTTTGCATTTGCAGGAATTTGATCGAGCAGAGATTTAAGGAGCGATTTATTGAGAAAGGTTGCTTGCTGTTGAAAACGCACCATGAAATTATTTTCTAACTCAACCAACGTAATGGATCGATGAAAATTAGAACGAATGATGAAATAGAAAGCCACAGCCATTCCAATCAAAATTCCGATCAACAAATCAGAGAACAATATGGAGACAATGGTAATGATGAAAGGCAGGAACGACATTTTTCCTTTTTCCCATTCAGCTTTAAATAGACTTGGTTTGGCCAGTTTGTAGCCGACATATACCAGAACGGCCGCCAAGGCAGCATTGGGAATCAAGTTCAATGCCTGTGGAAACATCAAAACTGCGATGGTGAGCCAAAGACCGTGAAAAATTGCACTCCACTTGCTCATTCCCCCAGCGTTCACATTGGCAGAACTGCGAACAATTACCGCCGTAACAGGGATGCCCCCCAATAGGCCAGAGACAGTATTACCAACCCCCTGAGCCAACAATTCTCTGTTGGGTGGACTCACGCGTTTGTGTGGATCAATTTTATCAGAAGCTTCGATACTCAACAAAGATTCGATGGATGCGATGAGGGTTATTTTGATGGCAATCACCCAAATGAGCAAAGATCCAAGTGCACCAAAATCCGGAAATTGCAGGAGCGATACATGGTTATCTGAACTCAGAAAATTAGGAATATTCACCATATGCGAATGATCTACAATGGCCCATGCTGGATTGTTTTTAATGGCCCAAGCATTGATACCAACACCCAATATTACAACCAACAACGGTGCAGGGATCAGCTGTAGCCAAGCCTGCTTTTTCATTGCAGGTATTTCCCATAAAAATTGAATCGCTAGACCAATCACTCCAATGATCACTGCCAAGGGAGTTAAATGATGAAATGCCACCGAAATCTCTGAAAAGGTTGTCTGTCCATCGTGCTGAACAAACCCCTCATCCCCAAAATCATCGGCATCCCATCCAACCAAATGCGGAACCTGTTTCAAAATGAGCATCAAGCCAATGGCCGCCAACATGCCTTTGATGACAGATGCAGGGATAAAATCAGCCAATTTACCCACTTTCAAGGCACCCAGAATCATCTGTAATAAGCCGGCAACCACAACTGCCGCCGCGAATGCTTGAAGGGCGGTTGTGGCGATTTGGGCTTGGGATCCGCCCGACAAATCTCGAAGCGATGACTCAACCAAAGTGATCAGTCCGGCAGCAGGTCCGCTCACTGAAACGTGAGAACCACTTAAAAAACCCACTATTACCCCACCGACAATCCCTGCAATTAAACCACTAATTACAGGCACTCCACTCGCATGCGCTATTCCAAGACAAAGTGGCAATGCAACCAGAAAAACTACGATAGAGGCGGACAAATCTTTGGTGTGAAATTTCATCCCCGTAAAACTATGGAAAATTTCCATTCATTTAGGGATAAAATCCATCGATTCGACAATTCTACTGGGATTCGCGATGGAAAAAATCCATAATTACAGCGCTATCACGAAAAATGCCTCCTCCGCAGAATAATCCCCGGAAGAACACAAGGCTGAAATCCAATCCTGGCCATTTAAAAACCAATACTGAGCCCAATGCAAGGTTCGCTCTTGAGGGGCTGATTCAGAAAATTGGGACGCAATCAAATGCGCTGCGGATTGCCAAGTGTCGGCACTGAATTGATCCTGCAAATACGCCTCCGTGGCGGCCTTGCCCATCTTTTTTTGCCATTTAACAAACGCATCAATCTCCTTCTTCGATTCTGATAGTAGCGGCGATTTCCATTGATACAGCGACTTCAACTGTTCCTGCAATTGCTCATGTGCGGCTTCAATATGATTCAATAGCACATTCTCGCCAGCGATGCGCTGCAATATCTGCTCTTTTACCGCCTCTACCCCCTTGAAACAATCTTCCACAGTCAATCCCAACCGATCCAATTTTTTGCGTTGTGAGGGCGTTAAAATCACCCCCCCTTTCCGATGAAGCAATTGGGGCGGGGTTACATTGGCCGCTTCAAAAGCATGGGCAGTTTGCAGCCAGTACAAATATTCGGAAGGACCTCCAACATAGGCAATACAGGGCAGAACCACCTGCTGATACAGGGGCCTTAGCAATACGTTGGCCGATAGGTGGGCAATATCATCGCTGTTGATTACTGCTTGCATTTGCTCTGCCGTCCACTGAATGGCACCATCGGCAGTTTGAAAGCCATTCCCCTGGGGTTCTATGCGGGTTCTGCGGTGTTCATCCATCCAAAAAACCAAACTTTTACCCACATGGGCAGGCGGTGTTTGTTTGGCAGTCTGCAAGCGCTCCGTGCTTTGCTGAAAGGCACTGTGTAAGGTTTGTCCAAACAAGGACTGCTCAAACAAGGACTTGGCTTGTTTTTTTAACCTCAAATCACGGGGATCCAAAACCAGCAACCCAAATTCCGCAAACAAAGAGGTTACCCAACTAGCGGTGGCCGTTGCCAACGTAGCATGGGGTTGAAGATACATTGCCCTAACCGATTCAATCCGGTCAATGATCTCTTGGTTTCGGCCAAGTTTCTCAACGAGCCAGTCGAACAGAGATGCCAAAGTAGCCGTGGGCATATCTCCCACCGCGGAATTCCATGCCAAATCCCATTGAAATCGCTCTTGATGTAGGTCGAAATGATTGATTTCCGCCACATCATGGTCTTCGGTTGCCATCCAAAAGACCGGAATAAAGTGATCTTGGGGGTATTTCGACTTCAAATTATTTGCCCACTGAATGGTGGAGGCAATTTTGTATAGGACGTATGCTGGACCCAACCCCACATGGATTTGCTGTCCGGTTACCACGGCAAACGCATTGGGCTCTACCAATAAATCGATGTTTTGCTGTTGCAAAGCACTGATTTGCTGACCCATCTGCGACTGAAATACTTCCTTCAGGGTTTGTCGGTCTTGCAAATCAAATCGTTCAACAATCTTTGCTTTGGCTTTGGCGGGATCCGCGGTAATGCCCTCGAGTGGAGACAATCCCAAACCCTTTCCTTCCCATGCCGAATCGCGCAGGAACGAACCAATGGATTGAGGTGGATATGGGATTTTTCTTAGGTTCACGATGGTACAACTTCACCCATCAAATCATAGGTGCTGGCATCGGTAATTTTCACATTGGCAAAATCGCCCATGCGCACATAATTGTCTTTGGCTGGAACACGCACTTCGTTGTCGACCTCGGGGCTATCATACTCCGTACGTCCCACAAACTCATCGCCTTCCAAGCGATCGAACAACACTTTCAGGGTCTGACCTTTCAATTGCTGGTTAAACTCCTCAGAAATCACCATTTGGGCTTCCATGATGGCGTCTGACCTGCGTTGCTTCTCTTCTTGTGGAATATCGTCGGCCAATGAATATGCATGGGTATTTTCTTCGTGTGAATAGGTAAACACACCCAAACGCTCAAAACGGATGTCGTTGATGGCATCCAACAAGTCTTTCACATCTTCTTCTGTTTCACCGGGATGTCCAACCAGCAAAGTAGTTCTCAGGGCGATGCCAGGCACACGGTCACGGATGGCGTTCAGCACCTCATAGGTTCTGCGCTTGGTGATTCCGCGACGCATGGCTTTCAACATGGGGTCTGAAATATGCTGAATGGGGATATCCAAATAGTTACAGATGTTGCTGCGCTCCGCCATCACATCCAAAACATCCAGGGGAAACTGTGACGGATAGGCGTAATGCAAGCGCAACCACTCCAACCCTTCCACATCTGAAAGGTGTTTCATGAGATCGGCCAGTTTGCGGTCGCCATAGATATCCATTCCGTAACTGGTAGAATCCTGGGCGATAAGCATCACTTCTTTCACCCCAGAGGCCACAAGGCCCTGAATTTCCCTTTTGATGATCTCTATGGGCCTAGAAACGTGTTTTCCACGCATCAATGGGATAGCACAGAACGAACAAGGTCGATCGCATCCCTCCGAAATCTTGGTATAGGCGTAATGCTTGGGGGTGGTTTGCAGTCGCTCACCCACCAGTTCATGTTTGTAATCGGCCCCAACCGTGCGCAGCAAATGGGGCATATCGAGGGTGCCAAACCACGCATCCACCTCAGGGATTTCGGCTTGCAGTTCATCTTTGTAACGGTGCGATAGGCAACCGGTTACGTATAGTTTCTCAATATTGCCTTGGGCTTTGGCATCGGCGTAGGCAAGGATGGTATCGATGCTTTCTTGCTTGGCATTTTCGATGAATCCGCAGGTATTCACAATCACCACATCGGCATCGTCTTTGGTGCTTTCGTGGGTAACATCAAATTGAGACGCTTTCAGCTGTCCCATCAACACTTCGCTATCCACCAGGTTTTTGCTACAACCCAATGTGATCACGTTTACTTTGGTTTCCTTGTTGGATTTGGTTTTCACGATACAAAAATCGATTTGATAAAATCGTACTTATTAAACAGTTTTAGGTCTTCGGCTTTTTCACCAAGTCCGATGTATTTCACGGGCAGTTGATAGGCATGACTTACGCCAATCACCACACCGCCTTTGGCGGTTCCATCGAGTTTGGTAACGGCCAGGGTATTCACTTGGGTGGCGGCGGTAAACTGCTTGGCCTGCTCAAAGGCATTCTGTCCGGTCGTTGCATCGATCACCAACAACACTTCATGGGGCGCATCGGGTTTGAACTTTTCGATGACCCGACGAATTTTCGCCAGTTCATTCATGAGTCCAACCTTGTTGTGTAAACGCCCAGCCGTATCAATGATTACCACGTCGGCACTCTCCTCCACGGCTTGTTTCACAGCATCAAAGGCCACGGAAGCGGGATCGGTATTCATGCCATGAGAAACAATGGAAACACCAGCGCGGTTCTGCCAAATGCTCAATTGTTCTACAGCGGCAGCGCGGAACGTATCACCCGCACCCAATATTACCTTTTTACCCAGTTGGGCATAGTGGTGGGCCAGTTTCCCGATGGTGGTGGTTTTACCCACGCCGTTCACCCCAACCACCAACACCACATAGGGCATCGATGCACCCTGCAGGGTAAGATCCTTGGCCACTGGCGCTTGGATGTCGGGCATCAACTTGGCGATTTCATCGGCCAACAATTCATGGAGTTCTTCCTCGGAGACATAGGAATCCTTGGAGACGCGCTTCTCCAAATTCTGGATGATTTGCACGGTGGTCTCCACCCCAACGTCTGAGGTGAGCAATACTTCTTCTAACTCATCGAGAAAGTCGTTATCGACCTGTCGTTTTCCGGTAAACAATCGGCCCAGTTTCGACAAAAATCCTGTACGCGTTTTTTCCAAGGCCGCTTGGGTTTGTGCGGCTTGCTCTTCTTGCGCGGCAGGTATTTCCTCTTTGGGCTTGTTTTTCGAGAACCAATTGAAGATTGACATGGGCTAGTTTGATGTGAAGGTAAAAAAAAAGCCCCATTGAGGGGCTATAATATCTTTTGAAGGATCAATTATTTCGCGAAGAACGCCTTTACCTTGTCGGCAGGCAGAATTTCTTCTTTGAAAGAGTAAGCGCCGCTCTTGGCAGACTTTACTACTTTGATTGCTTTCACGTATTCGCTACCAGCACCTTCTTTTTTCAGGGTTGCTACTACCTTCTTTGCCATTATTTGATCTCCTTATGAACGGTTACTTTGCGCATGTATGGGTTGTATTTCTTCAACTCAATACGTTCTGCAGTATTTTTCTTGTTTTTGGTGGTGATGTAACGACTCATGCCTGCTACACCGCTACCCTTTTGCTCTGTGCACTCAAGGATTACTTGAACACGGTTTCCTTTTTTTGCCATGATTAAATTTTTCCTTTCTTAAACAAATTGTTGATGCAAGAAGAAATACCTTTCTTATCGATGGTTTTGATTGTAGACGCAGCTACTT
>JBJTNN010000068.1:0-7542 GCA_046074125.1 Bacteroidota bacterium | reverse complement strand
GAGGCGGTGACATTTGACGATACTGTGCGCAGCATCAATGATTTGCAGGTGGGAATGGAGTTGTGGGGGGTAGTGACCAACGTGACCAATTTCGGGGCATTTGTAGACATCGGGGTAAAGCAAGACGGTTTGGTGCACATTTCTCAATTGGGTTACAAGTTTGTGAAGAACCCCGCCGAAGTGGTGTCATTGTCGCAGCGGGTAAAAGTGCGTGTATTGGAAGTGGATCGCGCGCGAAAACGCATACAGTTGACCATGAAGTTTTGAGGTTTCACAAACAACTATTGACTAACTTTGTACTTTTCTAAGTATGAGCGAATTCACAGGCAAATCACGGGTATTGAAGGCGCCCACGGGCAGCAAATTGAATTGTAAAGGTTGGGTTCAGGAGGCGGCGTACCGCATGTTGCACAACAACTTGGATCCTGATGTGGCTGAACGTCCGGAAGACCTGATTGTCTATGGTGGTTTGGGAAAAGCCGCCCGTAACTGGCCTGCTTTTGATGATATTTGTCGCGCCCTGCTCGATCTCAACGACGATGAAACTTTGATGGTTCAAAGCGGAAAGCCAGTGGCTATTCTGCCTACCCACAAAGACGCGCCCCGAGTATTGATCAGCAATTCGCAGCTGGTACCAAATTGGGCCAACTGGGATCATTTTCGTGAATTGGAGTCGAAAGGTCTGATGATGTACGGTCAGATGACTGCGGGCAGTTGGATTTACATTGGTTCGCAGGGGATTGTTCAAGGAACTTACGAAACGTATGCGGAGTGTGCCAATCAGCATTTTGGGGGTACATTGAAGGGTACGTTGAATGTTACGGCTGGATTAGGAGGTATGGGTGGAGCACAGCCGTTGGCCATTACCATGAACGAGGGTGTGGCGTTGGTGGCGGAGGTAGAGGAGTGGCGAATCCGCAAGCGGTTGGAAACCCGTTATTTGGATGTGATGGCCCGCGACATTGACCAAGGAATAGACATGGCCTTGGCCGCGAAAGAGCGTGGCGATGCGGTAAGCATCGGGGTGTTGTGTAATGCTGTTGAATTGCTGTCGCGCCTCATCGCACGCGGTGTTGTGCCAGATACACTCACTGACCAAACCAGTGCTCATGACCCATTGGTTGGGTATTATCCTACAGATATGGATGTGGAGGCGGCGGATAAATTGCGCAAAACGGATCCAGAGAAATACACGGAGTTGAGTTACAAGACCATGGTTCAGCATGTGGAGTTGATGTTGGAATTGCAGAAGATGGGCAGCATTACCTTCGATTACGGCAACAATTTGCGGGGCCGGGCCTTGGAGAAGGGGTTGAAGAACGCGTTTGATTTTCCGGGATTTGTACCGGCCTACATTCGTCCATTGTTTTGTCAGGGCAAAGGGCCTTTCCGATGGGTGGCTTTGAGTGGAGATCCCGAGGATATTTACGTAACGGATCGCAAGATTTTGGAATTGTTCCCAGAGAACGAGAGTTTGAAGCGTTGGATAGGGATGGCGCAGGAGCGCATTGAGTTTCAGGGGTTGCCAGCCCGCATTTGTTGGTTGGGTCAGGGCGAACGCCAGAAGGCCGCTTTGGCATTCAACGAGTTGGTAAGGACGGGGGCGGTGAAGGCTCCGATTGTGATAGGTCGCGACCATTTGGATACGGGTTCAGTGGCCTCGCCAAACCGCGAGACTGAGGCGATGATGGATGGTTCGGATGCGGTGGCCGATTGGCCAATTTTGAACGCATTTGTGAACGTGGCGGGTGGTGCGAGTTGGGTGAGTTTACACCACGGCGGTGGCGTGGGGATGGGTTACAGCATCCACAGTGGGATGGTGATTGTGGCAGACGGTACCGACGATGCGGAACAGCGATTGCGCAGGGTGTTGCACAACGACCCAGGTATGGGTGTGGTGCGACATGCGGATGCGGGTTATGAAATTGCCAAAGAAACCGCCAAGCAACACGGGCTGGATTTGTACAGCCGTTTGCATGGCGAGTGATTTGCTAAACGGCCAAAATGGTCTGAAGGCTTTTTTTAAGTTGCTCTGCTTGTGAGCTGGGTAATTCTCCCAATTTTTTGATGAGTCGTAGGTTGTCGATGCTTCGGATTTGATCCACGATAACGTCGCTTGGTTCAGTGAGTCCGGTAGTTTGGGATTCGCTCAGGGGGACGTGAACGCGGAGCAGGGTGGCGGATGATAATTGGGTGGTTAGTGGACAAACGACGCTGGTTGATAGGATTCCTTGAATCAATGCGCTGTGCACCACAACCACGGGGCGCGTTTTGCCGACCTCATGTCCTTTTTTAGGGTTGAGGTTGGCCAGGTAGATTTCAAAAGGCTTGGTGACCATGATTAATCTTCCATTGATTCGTCAATGGCATCAAAATCTGCCATGGCTTCGCGGGAGCTATTATAAATGACTGCGGCTTCATTGACCAATTGAAGGCGGGTTTGATTTTCAATGATACTTTTGGTGTGCGCATCGAGTGTTTCTACGATGAATTTGTTGCGCGAGAGGGACAGGCCATCAGACAGGCGGTCAATTTCTGATAGTAGGTAACGAGGTAGTTTTAAGGAGATCATGACAATGTCTGGTTTGTTGAGTTCTTTGTACGATTTCATTTGTTGGTCCTCCAAAATTAGATACAATACAAAGATATACAAAAGTGATATACGATAAAAGTATATTTGCATTTGTGTATATTGCAACTCGAAACGCCCAAAACCTATCCTGATTTCCTTTGTTTCTCACGATATGAATTACGTTGTTTTCGGTGGGAGTCGCGGCATCGGCGCCGCCGTGGTAGATCGGTTGATGAATGAAGGACATTCAATCTGGGTTGTATCGCGCAGTGGAGAAGCGCCCCTGGGTGCGCAATCCATCATTTGGGATGCCTTGTCCGATGAATCCATCGAGGGTTTGCCCGATACCATCCATGGTGTGGTGTACGCACCGGGAAGTATCAACCTCAAGCCCTTTCGCGGATTAAAGCTCGAAGAATTTCGGGCCGATTTTGAACTCAATGCGATGGGTGCTGTGAAAGCCTTGCAGGCCTGTCTCCCCGCCATGAAAACCGCCGGTAAAGCATCGGTTGTGCTGTTTAGTACAGTGGCTGTTCAATCCGGGATGAGCTTCCATGCCAGCATCGCCATGTCCAAAGGCGCTATAGAGGGACTTACGCGCAGTTTGGCTGCCGAGTGGGCGCCTCAGATTCGCGTGAATGCCATCGCCCCAAGTTTGGTGAATACGGAATTGGCGGGCCGACTGTTATCGACCCCCGAAAAAATAGAAGCCAGCGGGAAACGTCATCCCCTTCAGCGTGTAGGTGAGCCGAAAGACATCGCCGCGGCGGCGGAATTTTTATTGGGTGAGGGCAGCGATTGGATGACTGGACAGATTGTGTCGATCGACGGAGGATTGGGAAGCCTGCGTTAACCATGACAAACCAAAACAAGACAAGGGTATACCGTGGCGAAGATTTTGCCCAGCTCGACAAGCGATATCGCACGCAACTCATCAACTCGATGCCTGGGATTAAAGCCCTTCAATTGGTGGGGACGCGGGGTGTGGAGGGACAAGAGAATTTGGCCATTTTTAATAGCATTTTTCATGTGGGGGCCAATCCGCCTTATTTGGGGATGGTTGTGCGTCCGGATAGCGTAGACCGCCATACTTGGCAGAATATTTTGGCGACAGGGAGCTACACGCTCAACGCGGTGGGGGAAGACTTTTACGCCAAGGCGCATCAGACCTCGGCCAGATACGAAAAATCTCAGAGTGAATTTGAAATGGTGGGGTTGTCCCCGCTGTGCCGAGAAGGTGTGCTTGCGCCGTTTGTGGGAGAGAGCGCCATCAAAGTGGGATTAACGCTGCAGGAATACCATCGGGTGGCTTGCAACGATACGTTGGTGGTGGTGGGTAAAGTGGTGTATGTGGAATTGCTGGAATCGCTCTTGTTTGAAGATGGATCGGTGGATTTGGTGGCGGCAGGTACAGTGGGAAGTATTGGCTTAGACGGTTATGTGGCTAGCCGTTGGTTGGATCGATTGAGTTATGCCAAGCCCGATAAAGCGGCGACATCGATTTTTACTGAACGGGGGTAAAAAAATACGCCCCGGCGGAGCCGGGGCGTATCATCAACACAAAATTGGAATAACAAACAATTACTTGCCCGCTTTCACGTCTGGCAATGCCTCTCCTTGCTCAGTATTTGCTTTAGCACGCGAAGGTGCTTTGGTTTTTTCGCTGTTGTATGATGCGGCGATCAAAGAAATGACTACCAACAACAATGCACCACCCCAAGTGATTTTCTCCACTACGTTGGTGGTTTTCTCTACGCCAAAGATTTGGTTACCTTGAGAGAAGTTTGAAGCCAATCCGCCCCCTTTTGGGTTTTGTACCAAAATAACCAACATCAACAATGTGGCTGCAATAATTCCGATGATTAATATCCAATTCATTGGTTTTGTTCTTTTTTAATTTGTTCGATAAGGTCTGCAAAGTAACTACTTTTTTCCGGGAATTTCAACTGAAGCTTTTCGTAGGATAGAATGGCTTTTTCAAAGTGACCCTGCTGCCTGAAAATGTTGGCCAAGGTCTCGGTGACGATGCTGGTAGAAAACTGCTCGCTGCGTTTCATCGCGCGCTCCGGACTGTAAAATTCGCGTTTGGGTTGGCTAATTCTCGGACGTTCTTCGATGAATTTGTTGATCAGGGCTTCGGTATCGGCGGGTTTGTGCTGGCTTCCCGTAGTTTTTGCGTTGGTGTCGCCATTTAGCCAGTCGAAAAAGCTTTTGGGTTCTTTGGGTTCTGCCGGGGTTACACGGGTTGATGTCGGGTCTTCCAGTTTTGTTTCGCGATCCTTGATTTTGCTGTTTTTGGGTTCAGTTGCCGGTTCGGGCGCAAACGACCTGGTAGGGGTTGAAGCCGGAATTTCTTCGGTTTGGATGAGTCCGGATTTGAGGAATTCCTCCAGGTCATACACTTTGGGCAGTGATTTTCCCGCCAACCAAGGCTCGTCAACGATGGGTTCGAACCGCAGGGTGGTTCCCATGGCCGTTGCCAAGTCGTAGTTGATTTCTGGCTGCGGGGTGGTTTCCGGTTCGATATAGGGTTCAAACGATGGTTTGTAATCTGCAATGGGTTTACTAGGCGCTGTTGTTGCGGTTTCTGCAACAGGCAGGGCTGCTTCCACGGACGGAGTTCCTTGGGTGATTTCTGATACGATTTCAGGGGTGAATTCCGCTTCAGGGGTGAATTCCGCAGCGATGGACACTTCAGGTGTGGCTGAAACCTCAGGGGCAATTGAAATATCCGGGGTGGCTGAAACCTCGGAGGCGACTGAAATCTCTGGGGTTGTGGTTTCTTTGTTCGGATGCAGCGCGTGATAAAGCCATTCGCGGTGACTGATGCGCATGGCCGCGTGTTTGGTGCTTTGTTCTGAGCGATAATCGGATTGTGCTTCGTGGTACAGTGCCAACAAAACAAACGGCGTACTGAACCATGGAAATTTCACGGTAAGCTGCTCGAGTTCCACCGCAGTGGTGGCATCGATGTCTGAGGGGTTGTTGACGATATGTCTCAGTTTCTGTGGGTTCACCAGTCGAGGGCCACGGCGGCAAAGATTTGTTGTACGATTTGATTTTGGATTTCGGTAGACAGCGATTCTTCCACGCTTTCGAAGGTGGCGCTGGCATCAAAGATCTTGAAAAAAGAGAAATCGCGGGCGAAGCTTTTTTCTGGGTATTTTTCGCAGACAAATTCCACCCGTACTTTGATGTTGAACTGGTTTTGCGCTGTTCCAACATCGGCATTCAGCGCCGCTGGCATAATGGAATATTCCACAATTGAGCCACCAAATTTATAGTCGCCATCGGCATTGGTGAGCGACAGTCGGGTTTCGCTTTGAAATTTGGTCTTTAACTTTTCGGTGAAGCTCATGCTGAGTTGAGGATTCACGATGGCGGCTTCGTTGCTGAAAAAATCTACCGAGAAGGTTTGAATATCGGCGGGAATGGCGGCGCCTTTGAAGTCGTAAAATTTCCAAAAAGGCGTGCATCCACCCATCAGCAGAAGCAGGGGGAAGAACAGGAATATCGCCATGAATTTTCGACCTCCACCCGTTGACCGCGTGTGTGCTTTCTCGGTCTGGGAGTTTTCGTGGGTTCTATGGATGGTGCAAGGTTTCATGTATGGGTGTGTGTCTTGCCACTTATTCAAGTTCGTATTGTTTGATTTTTCGGTACAAAGTTCGTTCCGATATGCCCAATTCATCCGCGGCTTTTTTGCGTTTTCCCAAGTTTTTGGCCAGGGCTTTTTTGATCATCTCGATTTCTTGCGCTTCCAAACTCAAGGTTTCTCCAACCGATGGATACGAGATGGCCTCTTGGAAATCATCATCGTCATCGTCATGCGATTGCAGGATGATGGGTTGGTTGGCGATGTTGTTGTTGGGCATGTTCCCCAAGTTGGATGGGTCGTTATAGGATCCCAAATTGGTGGTGGGCACGGGTGTGTTGTTTACCGGAACTGGCACAACGGCATTTTGCATGGTTGTGGCAGCATTTCTCGCGTCGAGGTTGCCTTCAAGCAGTCCAAAAACCACTTTTTTTAGGTCGTTCACATCGCGTTTCATGTCGATCAGCACCTTGTAAAAAATATCCCTTTCGCTCATCCCTTCGGTGCCCTCCATTTTGCCCAACAACATGGGCAAGGGTGGTTCAACGTGGGGGATGTATTTTGAGAGGGTGAGTGCATTTACGGTAGGGCCGTTTTCGAGCACGCAGATTTGTTCGGTGACATTTTTCAACTGGCGCACATTTCCTGGCCAGGGGTAATTGATCAGGAGTTGCTGTGCGTCTTCTGTGAGTTCGAGCAATTGGCTGTGGTGGGTTTCGGCGAAGTCTGAGGCGAATTTTCTGAACAGCAAGTAGATGTCTTCACGTCGTTCGCTGAGTTTGGGCACCCGGATGGGCACGGTGGCGAGGCGATAGTATAAATCCTCCCTAAATTTACCCATGCGGGCTCTTTCTAGTAGGTCGCGGTTGGTGGCTGCAACCACACGCACATCGGTTTTTTGCACGGCTGAGCTACCGACTTTGATGAATTCCCCATTTTCCAGAATGCGCAGCAATCGGGCTTGGGTGCTCAAGGGCAATTCTCCCACTTCATCGAGGAAGATGGTACCGCCGGAAACCGTTTCAAAATAGCCTTTGCGTTTGTCGGTGGCACCGGTGAAGGCACCTTTTTCATGGCCGAACAATTCTGAGTCGATGGTTCCTTCGGGAATCGCGCCGCAGTTAACCGCAATGAAAGGGGCGTGTTTGCGGGCGCTCATGTGGTGAATGATTTTGCTGAAACTCTCTTTACCCACGCCGCTTTCTCCCAAAATCAACACGTTCATGTCTGTGGGAGCCACCTTTACGGCTGTTTCAAGGGCTGTGGTCAACAAGGGCGAATGTCCAATGATGCCGAACCGCTGTTTGATGAGGTGTGTATCCATGCTTTCGCTACTTTCACAAAGATACAACAAAACTGACAGTTTGTCATAGTG
>JBJTNN010000067.1:0-9459 GCA_046074125.1 Bacteroidota bacterium | reverse complement strand
GCATCGATCATTTCCAACGCCGGTGCCTCGCGAATGTCATCGGTATTGGGTTTGAATGCCAAGCCCCACATCGCCACGGTTTTGCCCGCAATGCTACCGAAATGACCATCGATCTTGGGCAACAACGCCTTTTTCTGGTCGTAATTCACCTCTTCCACCGCCTTCAAAATCTTGAAATCGTAGTCAACCTCCGCCGCACTGTGCACCAGAGCCTGAACGTCTTTGGGGAAGCAACTTCCACCATACCCAATGCCTGGAAACAAGAAACGCTTGCCGATGCGGTCATCGCTGCCCACACCCTTGCGCACCATGTCTACATCCGCGCCCAACAACTCACACAAACGAGCAATCTCGTTCATGAAAGAAATCTTGGTAGCCAAGAAACTGTTGGCCGCATATTTGGTCAACTCCGCGCTGCGCGTATCCATGTGCATCACAGGGTTGCCCTGACGTACGTACGGAGCGTACAATTCATCCATTACATCAAAAGCACGCTGACTTTTGGCGCCAATTACCACGCGGTCGGGCTTCATGAAATCATCCACCGCCACGCCCTCACGCAAGAATTCTGGGTTGCTCACCACATCAAACTCACCACTGAAGTTGGCACGAATAGCTGCCTCCACTTTATCCGCCGTACCCACAGGCACCGTGCTCTTGTCTACAATCACCTTGTAATCGGTCATGATTTTACCCAAGTGGTCCGCCACACCCAACACGTATTTCAAATCAGCCGCACCGCCCTCGCCGGGAGGGGTTGGCAACGCCAAAAAAATCACCTGCGCTTCCTTCACCGCCTCTTCCAATTGGGTGGTGAACGACAAACGACCTTCCTTCAAGTTGCGCTTGAAAAGTACCTCCAAACCGGGTTCAAAGATGGTAATCTGTCCGCCACTCAGCATGTCTACCTTGCGCTGATCGATGTCAACACAAATCACGTCATTGCCAGTTTCCGCGAAACAAGTTCCGCTCACCAAACCTACATATCCGGTTCCTACAACTGCTACTTTCATTCGATTTTATTGGGATTTTTGGGTGAAATTTCGTATATTATCAATGATGTGTTCTTGCTGTTCTTCGTCCAATTCCGGACAAATAGGCAAACTCAACACGCGACCGCAAAGGTCTTCAGAAATCGGCAGACTCACAACCTGTTTGTATGCCATTTGCCAATGCAAAGGTATCGGATAATAAATCATCGACGGGATTCCTTGTTCGGCCAACGCCAACTTCAAGGCATCACGCATCGTCCTATTCTCACATTTCAAGGTGTACTGATGAAATACATGTGAACTGTCTACCGTTCTTTGCGGCACCTCAATGCCAGAAAGCCCCAACAATCCTTCATCGTAGCGATGGGCAACGGCGCGACGTCTTCTTTCGAAATCCCCCAAGTGGTTCAACTTCGCCAACACCACCGCCGCTTGCAACGTATCCAACCGAGAGTTTAATCCCAGGAGGTCGTGCTGATATTTAACCGTCTGACCGTGGTTCGCCATGCTGCGCAATCGCGCCGCCAAGTCATCGTCGTTCGTAAACAAAGCCCCACCATCGCCAAAACAACCCAAATTTTTGCTGGGAAAAAATGAAGTGGTGCCTATATGTCCCATCGTCCCCGCAAACCCATGTTCGTTCGGGGTGCAATATTGCGATCCGATGGCCTGCGCCGCATCCTCAACAATAAACAAATGATGCTTTTGCGCCAGCGCACGCAAGGGTTCCATGGAGACCATCTGTCCGTACAAATGCACCGGTGCAATGGCCCGCGTGTTCGCCGTAATGAGCGATTCTACCTGGGAAACATCCATCAAAAATGTGCCAGGGTCCACATCCACAAAAACGGGCTTAAGTCCCAGCAGCAGCAACACCTCGGTGAGGGCTGCATAGGAAAACGCCGGGGTAATTACCTCTGACCCCGCCGGCAAATTCAACGCCATGAAAGCCAATTGCAGGGCATCCGTACCGTTTGCACAACCAATGACGTGTTTTACTTCGTAACGCTCCTTCAAGGCCGCCTCCAACCTGCGCACCGCACCGCCTTGGATAAAATCTGCATCGCGCAACACCTGCTGTATGGCTGGGTCGATGTCCGAAGCCAATCGGGCGTATTGCCCTTGAAGGTCAACCATTTGTATGCGCCGCATCAGTACAAAATTAAGCGTTTGAACCTACCCAAACCGATTTGGGTAATTTTATTTGGTGCGCTGTCGAACCACTTCGTAAGTGATGACACCCGCCGCCACCGAAACGTTCAACGAACCCACACCCTGGGCAGAAAGAGGAATTTTCACGTGGGCATCACACAATTTCCAGGTGTTGGTGCTCAACCCCGTTTCTTCATCGCCCATCACCACAGCGATAGGACCGCTCAAATCCGCATCAAAAAGGGCCTCCGACGTTTTTTCCGTGGCCCCCACGATTTTTAAGCCCGAATTTTTGAGCATTTTGATGCTACCATACAGCGATTGGGTTCTACATACGGGAATTTTCATCAAGGCCCCAGCAGAGGTCCTCACCGCGTCGGCACTCAATGGCGCGGAACCCTTTTCGGGCACCAAAATACCATGCACACCCGCACAAGCCGCCGTTCTTGCGATAGCCCCAAAATTCCTGACATCCGTAACCCCGTCCAATACCAAAATAAAGGGATCCTCACCCGACTCAAAAGCATTGGCCACCACAGTATCGAGATCGGCAAAATCTACCGAACTCACAGAAATAACCACACCCTGGTGATTGCCCTTCACCAAAGCATTGAGCTTGGCGGTGGGCACCTGCTTCCAAATCAAATTCTTGGCGCGCAACAACGGCAACAAATCTTTCAACTGCCCTTGCAACACACCCTCTTGCAACCATACTTTGTCGACCGTTTTACCCGACTGCAATGCCTCCAGTACAGGGTGAATCCCGTACACAAAAGCATCCTTTTCTTTCTTTCTAAATTCCATATAAACAAGTGTCCCGCCTAGCGGCGGGACCTTTTCTTTTATTCTTTAAACCCCACTCGATTGCTGTCTGTACTCAGCAGCCCAATCCTTCTTACCAAGTCGCTCACACTCATCGATGATCGACTTCAAAATGTCTTGGCTCATCTGCACCTCGCGGGCACCAAACATTTGATCTTCCCATTTCACGAAGTAAGTGCCGTACTGAACGCAATCCTTCACCGCACGATCCAATACCTTCTTCGCATTGGCCTCATCGCCCAACTCCAACAACGTGATTCCGTAGTCTACCTTGTATTCTTTGCGCATCGGCATCACCGTCTCAGGAATCTCGGTCAATATGTGGTTCAATACCTCCTTGGCGCGACTGCGATACACACCCAAAGAGTCTTTCTCGCGGGCCAAATAATCTTCCACAGAACGGAACCCTGATGGCACCGGCGCACCCGCCACACCCACTTTGGCAACCTGTGCCTGATACTGCTCGTAGGTCTTGATCTTATTCAAATAGGTCTTGGCCAACAACATCGCCATCTGCTGCAAATCGCCCGGAACATAAGCCGCTTTGTCGTCGAGGAAGAAATTCTTCTTCTCCTTCATGCCATAGTACTTATAGCTCTTCACCAAGTTGCTGTACATCTTGTAATCGGCCACACGCTGAGGCTGACGGCTGTTAGAACCCCCTTTAATGGGAACAAATTTGTATACCAAACCTTCCAACTGCAAATAATCATTCACATCGAAGAAATCGTATCCACTCACACTGGTGAAGTAAATCGGACGTTTCCAGCCAGTTTTGGCATTCTGGGTAATCAAATCCATGAACACCAAATCCCCTTTAGAAATGTAAGAACCGCCCAAGTTATATTCAATGCGATCAACCACTTCTGCCGTGTCTTTCGCAGCCACCAATCCGGAGGCAATCACCGACTTGCGATCCACGGGGAACCAAATCTTGCGGGCGCGGAAATAGTTGCGGTCAACCCCCTTCTTGTTCTCCGACAAAACCTGTTTGATGGCCTCGTCCAATCGCGTAACGCTGCCGTCTTCCGACTGAATTTCTATACCCCCCTCAAAACTACCTGTTTGCAAATCTTCTTTGGTCAAACTCAATGGCAACGGCTCAGACTCATATACTTTGTCCAACAGCACACTGCTATACCAATCCGTGGGCAACAAACTTTGGTTGATGATTCGCACGTCTGTACGAATGCCTTCCACGTTCTGCGCATACCACAAAGGATACGTATCGTTGTCACCATTACAGAACAACACGGCGTTGGGCTCCAAGCTCTCCAAGAAGTTTTTAGCCATGTCGATACCAATGCTGCGACCGCTGCGATCGTGATCGTCCCAGTTTTGGTAGCCCATGTTCACGGGCACCAACAAAACAGACGCCATGGTAGCGACCAAAGCACTCTTTTTGCCCAATCGGCGCTGCAACATATCGGCCAATGTCAACACACCCAATCCCACCCAAATACAGAAGGTCTGGAACGATCCCACCAACGCATAATCACGCTCGCGGGGCTCGTAAGGCGGCTGGTTCATGTAAACGTTGATCAAAATACCGGTGAACAAGAACAAAGTCATCACCAGCCAGAAATCGTATTTCCGCTTCTTCAAATGCATCAACAGCCCCAATATTCCCAACAACAACGGGAAGAAATAATAGGGGTTCTTCGCTTTCTGGTTCTTGTAATAATCGGGCATGCCCTCATTCGGTCCAACCACAAAACGGTCCACCAATGGAATACCGCTGTACCAGTTTCCATCGAAACGGGTGTTGCCCATCACGGCTTGCTGGTCGTTGAATCTACCCACAAAATTCCACATGAAATAGCGCAAATACATGTAGCGCAACTGATAGCCAAAGAAATAGCTCAAATTGTTGCCAAACGTAGGCTTCTGATAGTTCAAGTACTGCAATTCCTGCTGCTCTTCCTCGCTCAACGCCCTTTGCTGACTCATTCCTTGCAACTCATCGATGCGATTTTGAACGTCTGTCATTCCACCGTAATCGCGGAATCCGCGCGCATCGTTGGGCTTGTTGCTCTTACCCATACGTGGGAACAATGTCATGTACTCATCAGGGTAGGTGTAATCGAAATTGTCACCCCCGTCTTCGTAACGATCTTTTCCCTTAAAGCGTTTCTTTCCGATAACCTTATAACCGCTCTCAGGCGCGTTGAAATAAGGTCCGTACATCAAAGGACGGTCGCCATATTGCTCACGGGTGATGTACCCATAAAATTTGTAAGGATCTTCGGGGTTGTTCATGTCGATCGCAGGATTCGCCATAGAACGGATGATCACCATCGCATATGAAGAATAACCCAATACCACGAAAGACGCCGCCATCAAAATCACGTTCCAATTGCGTTTTCCCGTTTTGTGGGTGTAGTACAACAAATAACCCGCCAAGCCAATGATCAAAACCACCGCCGCAATGGTACCTGTGTAGAAACCCTGACCAAAATCGTTCACGAAAACGCGGTCCATCGTAGCCAACAACCAGGGAATACCGGGGTAAACGATCTTCATGACAAACGCCAAAGCCAATGCAGAAGCACCCAAAGCCAAAATGACCCCGTTGCGGGTAACCGGATATTTTCTGAAGTAGTACGCCAAACAAACCGTTGGAATCACCAACAAATTCAACATGTGCGTACCCAACGCCAAACCAATCATGAAGGCGATAAACACCATCCAACGGTCGGCAGAAGCATCGTCGGCAGATTTCCACCAGCGCAAAACGGCCCAGAACGACAAAGCCGTAAAGAACGAGCTCAATGCATACACCTCTGATTCAACCGCGCTGAACCAAAAACTATCAATAAAGGTATTGGTCAACGCCGCTACAGCACCCGCACCCAACACCAACAACGTTTTGTTTTCGTTGGTATCATCCACCATGCGCTCAGCAAAGTAGGTGGTAATCCAAAACGTGAACATCACCGTGCCCGCACTGGCCACAGCACTCAACATGTTGATCCAGAAGCCAACCATTTCCGGCGATGAAGCCATCAACGAGAACAATCGACCAATCATCAAAAACAAAGGCGCCCCAGGAGGGTGAACCACTTGTAATTTATACGCTGCACTGGCAAATTCACCACAGTCCCACAGACTGACGCTCTGTTCCAATGTGAGTGTGTACACGACCAAAGCGATGGCAAACATCACCCAACCCATGATGCGATTTAAACGAGCAAAAGAATTCATTATCGAGTTAACTAGTTGTTTTAAATAGATGAAGAAGCGAAAATAGGGATTTACATCGCCAAAAGAAAACGCAAAAACGCCATCAGGCGCCCGCTACCGTAATTTTATCTGCGGCAACCTGCAAACGAGGGACAATAAAATCGCGACCAATCAAGGCAATCATGTCCCAAATTGGCGGTCCCATCGGCGCACCACTCACGGCCACACGCAGGGGCTGCAACAATTCTCCGGTCTTCACACCCGCCGCTTCACAGTACGACTTGAAGGCCGTTTCATAGGCCTCCGCACCGGCATTTTCTGCCAACCGACCAAACGCTTCGGCCAATCCCACCATGTGTGCGCCGGTTTCTGGCTTCCACTTTTTTCGGATGACTTCTTCGTCGTACGATTTCGGCGCCTCAAAGAAATAATATCCTTCTTCCACCACTTCTTTGGCAAACTGCACTTTCTCCCGCATCAGGGCGATAACCTGTTCAACGTATTCCTGACAGGCATCGTAACCCTTGGCCTCAATTTGTGGCTTCAACAATTCGTATTGTTCATGCAAAGGCTTGCGCTGCAAATACTGTTGGTTGAACCACAAAGCTTTTTGCACATCAAACTTGGCTCCGCTCTTGCTTACGCGCTCCAAACTAAACTCCGCAATCAATTCCTCCATGGAGAACAACTCCTGGTTTCCGCTGGGATGCCATCCCAACAGCGCCAACATGTTGGCCACCGCCTCGGGGTAATATCCCCCTTCCCGGTAACCACTGCTCACCTCCTGCGTTTTGGGATCGGTCCACTGCAAGGGAAACACAGGGAATCCCAAACGGTCGCCATCGCGCTTGCTCAATTTTCCGTTGCCTTCGGGCTTCAACAACAAAGGCAAATGGGCAAACTGAGGCATCACCTCTTCCCAGCCCAAATATCGGTATAACATTACGTGCAATGGCGCACTGGGCAACCACTCCTCGCCGCGAATAACGTGACTAATGCCCATCAAATAATCATCCACCACATTGGCCAAATGATAGGTAGGCATGCCATCGCCTTTCAACAATACTTTATCGTCCATGGTAGAAGTGTTTACCACCACCCAACCACGGATTACATCGTGGAAACGCACCTCTTCCTTGCGGGGCAATTTGATGCGAATCACAAAATTATCACCGCGATCCAAACGCGCCTTTACCTCATCGGCTGGCAACGTCAAAGAATTCTTCATGCTCATTCGGCTCACCGAATCATAGGCCGGCTGCATTTTACTCGCCTCCAAACGCTTGCGCATCTGCTCCAAATCTTCTTCGGTATCAAACGCGTAATACGCCAACCCCTTATCAATCAAATCATACGCATACTGCGCATACATGGGCTTTCGCTCGCTCTGACGGTAAGGCGCATGCGGTCCGCCCTGCTCAACCCCCTCATCAATTTCGATGCCTACCCACTTCAAACTCTCCACGATGTACTGCTCCGCACCAGGCACAAACCGGTTTTGGTCGGTATCTTCAATGCGCAATATCATGGTGCCGCCGTGCTTGCGGGCCAACAAATAATTATACAAAGCCGTGCGCACCCCACCAATGTGGAGGGGGCCGGTTGGACTCGGGGCAAAACGAACGCGGACAGGTCTCTCGGTACTCATAAAATCAGTGCAAAGTTAACTATCTTTGCGGTATGTCTTTGATAGAACAAGTAAATGCGGGTATCATGGCCTCAATGAAGGCCAAAGAACAAGATCGTTTGCGCGCTTTGCGGGGTATTAAAAGCGCCTTTTTGTTGCTGCAAACCGCCGAAGGCGTGAGCGAAGTCACCGACGATATGTGCATCAAAGCCCTGCAAAAAATGGCCAAACAACGCAAAGACAGCCTCGATATCTACGTGCAACAAGGCCGCGAAGATTTGGCCGTGATTGAACGCGCCGAATTGTCCGTCATTGAAGAATTTTTGCCCGCGCAAATGAGCGCCGAAGACATCGAAGCCCAAGTGAAAAACATCATCGCCGAAGCCGGTGCCAGTGGCATGAAAGACCTTGGCAAAGTAATGCCCGTTGCCATGAAAGCCATGGGAGCCGTGGCCGATGGTAAACTCATCAGCGAAACCGTAAAACGATTGCTGTCGTAACGTCTGCCTTACAACAACAGCAAAGCCGCTGCCTCTGTCAGTTTATCCCAGCCAATCAATTCAGCCGCACTTACCTCGCGCGAATCCCAATCATCCAAATTCAACGGATAGTCTCCGTGCTCCTTGAGCCAACTAACCGCCCTGTCGAAATCCTCTTGTGTAGGCGCCGATGGCAACCCCGCCAACTGACCCAAGTCGTTGCCAGTCAACACTTTGCTATGGCGAACACGCGCTGGCAAACGATCGTAACCCAAGGTGGGTTGCATCGGCTGCGACAGTTCAAACATGCAATCCTGCTCTGGTACGCAGTACCAAGAGCCACCCATTCTTCCCACCAACTGCAATTTGAACGGATCCAATTTCCCGTCGGCTGAAAGCACCGATTGCTTGATATGCATCTTCACCACCTGGGCCATAATCAACTTGCCCGATCCGCCCCCGTCACCAAATTCTATGATGTCGATCACTTTGCACTCCAACTGCACGGGCGCTTCCGCCACACGCATCGGCTTTACCAAATCAGACGCCAATGGCGTAAATCCCGCCTTCTCAAATTCGCTCACCCCATGTGCCCAAGGCGCTGCCGCCACATTCATTTGTTGCAACATCTTGTACGAAACCACATTTACCACCACCTCAGGAACCTCTTTTGCGTTTAAATACGTCTGCTTGGGCGTGCCATCCCTTCCACTGTTATTGGGAGAAAACACCACCACCGGCGGATTCGCACTCACCACATTGAAAAAACTAAAGGGTGCCAAGTTCAAGCGACCCTGTCCGTCAATGGTACTGGCAAAACAGATCGGGCGCGGACTCACACTGCCCAACAAATATTGATGCAACTGGGGTAGCGGGGTGCTACTGGGATCAACTTCCAAATAATCTTGTGTGCTCATAGGTTGGTTTAAATCACAGTGCGTGACCCATTTTTATTTTCTTCGTATCGAGGTATTTCGCGTTGTGGGGATTCGGTTCAATTTGCAAAGGCACATTGTCTACAATTTCCAATCCATACCCAATCAATCCCGTGCGTTTTTTGGGATTGTTGCTGATCAATCGCATCTTTTTGATGCCCAAATCGCGCAGAATTTGCGCCCCTACACCGTAATCGCGCTCATCCATGTTGAAACCCAGCTTCAAATTGGCCTCCACCGTGTCGTAGCCCTGCTCCTGCAATTTGTAC
>JBJTNN010000066.1:0-13458 GCA_046074125.1 Bacteroidota bacterium | reverse complement strand
GTGAGTTTGCCGATGTTCATGAACAATGATTTGTTGAAGACTTTGGGTGGTATTGAAGAAGTAGGCGGACCGGGCGGAATCAAACAATACGTTTTGCCTACCTACAAGCAACAGTTGCAACGCGGGATTCGCTTTAGTTTGAATATTCCGCTAAACTCTGGTTTGTTTTTGCGGAAATCGCTGTTGTCTTCGATTTAAATCGGTCCAATATCAGAGCAAAGCGGCCGTGTTGATGGCGTCTTCTGGCCATCCGGGGGCATTTTTAATGGCTTCGATGATGGTTGTTGGATCCGTAATTACGCTCCAGCAATCGCGGTGGTGTTCACCCATGAATCGTTCCTCAACTACCTTGTTTAGCATCTGTAGGATGGGGTCGTAAAAGCCATCCACATTCACAATGATGATGGGGTGGGTGTGTTGGCCCAGTTGTTTCAGGGTGATGGCTTCGAACAATTCTTCAAAGGTTCCGCAGCCGCCGGGTAGGGCGATGATGGCATCGGATTGCTCAATGAACTTTCGTTTGCGTTCATGCATGTCGTTCACGATGTGCATGTTCTCCACTTCGGGGTGATCCCATTGTGCGGCTTTCATGAAGGCTGGGATGATGCCTGTTACTTGTCCGCCATGCGCCATGGCTGTTGTGGCAATTTCTCCCATCAACCCAGTGCCTCCGCCTCCATACACAATGTGTATTCCGGCTCCGGCCAGCGTTGTTGCCAATTGCTTCGCCGCTGTAAAATACTTCTGGGGTATCTGATTGCTTGAGGCGCAATAGATACATACGGTGGATACAGATTTTTTCATGGCTGCTTTGAATGGGAATGGCCCTTATTTTCTGATGGCTTTCTTGGCTTTCTTCGCCATCAACTTCGCCTCGATTTCTGCCAACCGCAAGGCAATGCACTGTGCAACGATGGTATCGGGAATGGGGTTGTCTTCGGTGAAGTGAATGGCACTTTTTGTGGTGCTTCTATCGCCGAGCATCGGTCTAACTTGATCCAATACTTTGGGCATGACAAACAAACTCATGTGATGGGTGAATGCGGCATAATACACCAAAATGCCGTTTTGCTTGAACGCGGGCATCCCGTAACTGATGGTTTCTTCGGCTTGAGGCGCCAGCAACTGGATTTTGCTTCGTAACTGCTGCAAACTTTCGCGTTGCGCCGATGGAAGTGCATCCAAATACTGATCAACCGTCATTCCGCCTCAGGTAAAAATTTGATGGACAGCCAATACCCCAGAAGGGCCATCGGGAAATAAGCCAAAACCAAGTCCGCGATGTTGAACCAAAGGGGCGCGGGAAGCATCGATACCGCCATCGCACCTCCGAACAAAAACACAAAACCTGGAACCATGGCCAAGCGTTTTCTGTGGGATCTGGCAAACAGTGATGCCAACAACGACGCCACCAAAGTGCCCAATGCATGCGCCAAAAACGGCATCAAAAAATGTTTGGGCTCAAACAAATGGATGCTCTTTTGAAGTCCCTCCATCGTTTTAACATCCGCACCCGCTGGCGCCGGAATGATGTCAGTGCTGATATTGATTATTGCGAAGTTGACCTGTCCGCCAACAAGCAGTCCCAAAATTGTTCCTATGACGTTGCGCCACACAGAAGAAATCCAACGCATGAAGCGAACGGCAAGCACACCTATTTGATTAAACATGAGGGGAAATTAGCGATTCTTGTCCTGAAATTTCAAATTCTGCAAAATTCTATGGCTGATAAACCACTTTCTCTTCGATGACCAGCCCCCGCTCTATCCCCTCAATGCGCAGCAGATAATTACCAGCCGCTAAGGCATCGCCCAAGGGAATTTCTATGTGGGTAGCCCCTGCGGGTATGGTTTTGGTAGCGCTATAAACAGGCTTTTCTAGGTTGTTGATGGCGAAAAGTTGCAGGTTGATGCACCGTTGTTTGGATTGCATCCAAGATACATGCAAATGGCCCTCGTGGTTGGGGTTGGGGGCGATGTAAAACTGAATCGACTGCTTCGGTGATTTGTTGTACGTCGTTTTTCCCCACACAGAAAACAGGGCGATTTCCATCATACGGTTGGGAACAACATATTTTTCGTTGGTGGCTCTGAGTGTGACGCTATCCGCGAAAGCCACGGATTCAATTTGACCTGTGGCGATGAAACTGCCCAAAGAGATGGTCCTTTTGTTGCCTTTCCACGGTTGTTGATCTGGGAAGTCCCAGAGGAGCTGTAAAAACCCATTGCCCGATTTGTCGTATCCCACCAAGGCAATTCGGTTATTGTGAACCGCTGCGCCGGTAACCAAAAATCCCAAATACAAGGAATCTCTGGGCGATACCGTGTAATTTCCGGGTGCTGAAGGAATTACATATCGCTTGGTGTAGCCATTTGACCAATTTTTGGTGAAAATATGGAGGCTATCGTGCCAATAAATCATGGCTTCGCAATCGAAAGATGTAGCATTGGAGCTGGCAGTAAACTGGGTTTGGTCTGCGTAATTGAAGGCGATGACCTCCGCGCTCAAGGTGTCTATTGCTTGGGTTTGGGACCACTGAAAAGGATTGAATTTGAGGATCTTTAAATCGGTGCGATTGCCGCTGTTGTTGCCGAAATCTCCAATGAAGCCGAAAGAATCGGAAAATGTGAGATCCTCCCAATCGGTGTTAGGGGAATTGCCGATGTAGACCGTTTGGGCAATGCTGCCATTGTTGGCAATGCGGTATATGTGGGCGGGGTTACCACCGTCGTTGTGGCTGTACCATTGTCCACCCAATTTCGCCAACCCGGAGGTTTCATTGAGGGTGTCCGACAGTTTTTGAATGAGTACTTTCGGTGCGATGAGGGTGCTGGGATATACACAGGAACCATCGTTGAGGGTAGCCGCAGGGTCGAAGTTGGTGGCTTGGGGATCTGTGCACCCTTTTTGAGCTTGTAATGTAGCGACGAGAAATCCGAGGGTCAATAGCAGGTATCGCATCATTGTTTGTGAGGGATGTTTCTGAATGTTAGATTGATTCGGGGTTCAACTATGCGTTTTTGGGCGGGAATTTGGTGCAGCCAGTGGTGTTGCATATCGCCTTGCATAAGTAGTAGCGAGCCCGACTCAAGATGGATAGAAAATTTGTTGTTGACTTCGGTTTTGTGTTTGAAATCGAACCGGCGGGTAGATCCAAAACTGACCGATGCAATGGTAGGATTGGGGCCAAGTTCTTTTTCGTCATCGGAATGCCAACCCATTTTATCGCTGCCATCGCGGTAGAAATTGAGCAAAACGCAGTTGAAGGTGGAGCCGCGGGTAAGACTTTCGATGCGTGTTTTTATGGTGAGTAGACTGGGTGTCCACGGGAGGGGTTGGTTCACAACGCCACTGTAGGTATAGATGCAATGGGGGTCGCCGTGCCACGCGGTGAGTCGGGGCGTTGGATGGGTTTTGCCAAACAGGGTAATGTGTGTTTGCGTCCATGGAATTTCATCTTGTAGGGCATCGAACAAGGCCAATTGCTCGTGGGTATCGAACAACATCGGATGATATTGTAGAAGATGGGGTGGAAGCAAGGTGGAGCGACGGAAATTAAGGTGTGGTGGCTGCGCTGGCGAGCTTTGCTTTGAAATAGATGGTGATTCTGGGTCCGCTATTGGGGACAGCCAGCAATGTGATGTAATAGATGCCTTCTTTTTTTTCGGCTTTGTCGCCACTGAGTTCAATGGTGTAATTTTTGGCGACATTTCCTTGAATGGTTTTCACGTAATACCCTTTTTTGTTGATGGCTATGCGCTCTTTGGTAATGGTGGCGGCGGTATCAGTGGGGGTGTTGCCCGTGGCGTTTGGAAAGGCGATGAAGGTTACGAAGGAGTCCGAAATGGTTAATTCGCCTTTATAGGGTTTTGGGGTGCTGCCGATGTTCATGAAATAATGGGTCAGCTGATAGGTTTGTGCTTGGGCGATGGTTGCGATGCCTAGGAACAGGGCGAGGGCGAGGAGTTTGGACTTGTTCATGAATGGAGGTGCCATTGGATGGGCTGCCAACAAAGTTAATCAAGCGGTGGCTGATCGCGTGAAGGGGTCAATAATTTTTTCCGTTGTTGCTGAGGGCTTCAAACGCTTCTGTCCAGCTGGGGATAACCTCGGATTCATAGCCATAGGTTTTTCCTGTAGCGATTTTATGAAACGATTTCATGGCTTTGAGGTGGACGCCGCTGCGCATGAAAACGAGCATTTGATCACGGCTTTCCCAGGCTGTGAGGGTGCATTGATATCCTTGAATGCGTTTTACTTGGGAAAACAATATTCCGGGGGCGGTTTGCGCTTGGGCAAAGGAGGGGATGGCCAATCCCCAAAAGCGGAAAAAGCCAATGATTCCCTTGGGTTTGAGGCCAGTGATAGAAATGTACATGGGTTATTTGTTGTTGGTGCTCATCGCCAGGCCAAACAGTGCCGCAACCAACACAAGGTGCGCAATGAGGGCTGCTTTTTGCCATGTTGGACGGTCGTTCCAAGTTTGTTCGGGGTTAAATGGGTCGAAGGCCAAGGCGATACCCGCTGATGAAGCGGCTTGGAAGTAGTCTTTGTGGGCAGCTGCTTGATAGATTCCTAGTATTAGAAATCCGATGTACAGGAATTTGTTGAAGGGTGTTTTCATCGGTGCAAGGATAGGTTGAATTAGGGGATTGGGTATGATGGGGGTGTTACAATCGACAAAAGGCGATGAAATTCGACAAAAATTTGGGGGTTGGGGGTTGATAAAAACAAAAATGGGCGGACAAACTTGTCCGCCCATTTTTGCTATAATTACAGAAATTAATTATGAGATACTACGAATTTCTTGCTAATCAACTGGTTGTTCGACAAAATCTCAGCAACATACACGCCATTCGGAAGGCTTGCTGTGTTGATAGTTATTTGATTGTCGTCGGTCAGTTGATTGCCCGATGTCTTAATAATTAAGGCTCCTGCAAGGTTGTAAACACATACAGATTGTATGGTTGTTTCTGCGCTTGAAATGATCATTGATCCATCGGCAGGAACAGGATACATTTTGAAGTTTTCACTGTTCAATACGCGTGTATTGCTTGGTGTAGTTCCTTCGGCTGCAATTCCGAACACAAACTTGCCATTTTTGTATGCATTTGAGTGAATGGTTACAGTAGCAGTTCTTAATCCCATTTTCTCTGTGGCGAATTCAATCATGATGTTTTCAGTTTTTCCACCCATGATCGCGAATTTTGTATTCGTAGGGTAGGACACTTTAAATTCTGATTGGTTCGTTCCCGATACACTGATTGAATCGATGTACAGATACTCTTTTCCTGCGTTTTCCAATTGGAATACATTGGTTTTAAGGTAACCAAGTCCTACGAGTCCAAAATTGGTTTGGTTGAATTTGTTAGGATTCAGGTCGCCATTCTTCACAGGGTTTGTATTACCATAAATATTCAACATGGGAGCCGTACATTCTGCGGAAACCGCAAATGTAAACAATGAATCACCGGCTGTTGATAAGATGGTAATGGAAGCATTTTCAGTGATAGGCTGTGAATTTTGAGCGGTTACTGTGAAGTCAACCGATGCATTGTTTGCAATTGAAACTGGATATTTCAAGCCACTAATAACGAACGCGTTAGAACCTGAGATTGAAACGTTTTTGATATTCAAAGAACCCATTCCAGTGTTGGAAATCGTAAAGGTTCGGCTGCTAGATTTACCCATTGCAATCAATCCGAAATCTGTACCGTTGCTTTTGTTTGTAGTTTGATCACCATCAGCAACTTTGGCACTTTGATAAGTTACTCCCAAAGTGGGTGCTACCACTGATGCGGCCACGTTGAATTCGAAGATGGATTCATCAAAATCGTTGTTGAATAAGGTCAACTTTGAAGTATGGTCGCCAACGATGTTGGAATTGAATTCAACCAACAGTTTTGCAGTTGAGTCAGCTGCTATGGAAATTGGCAACTTCGATTTGATGGTAAAAGTCGTTGCGTTTTCCAATACCGCTGATTTGATGATCAATTTGCCTTTGCCCTTGTTGGTAACAGTGAACTCTGTGTTAAGGGTTTCATTAATACCACAAGTACCCAGCATTGTTCCGTTAGTTGTTGTTGAAGTCAAGGATTTATTGGCGATGTCAATCCCTTTGCCAGCGACAGCAATTTCTGGATTGGTATTGTAAGTGGTTGGGTTAAACATGGTTAACAACTGACCACCTTCCACAACCTCTCCGGCAATTGCGAAGTGTGCTTGATCAACCAACAAGAACATACCTGCCCCCAAAATATGTTGAACATCAATCACTCCACTTGATTCTTCATCAATGGTTAAGAAATTGCTTCCGTTGGTTTCAAAACGTGAAGGGTCGTGTTGTGCAATCTGTTCCAATTTGTCCGTTTCGATGGTATATTGGTGAATCTTGCCATTGTGAACGTTGTTTCCAACATCTTCTTGCAGGATCAAGTGACCAGCGTTGTCTGAACATAAATTGTCCATCATTTTTTGTCCTTCAGTACCATCCAATACCGCGGTAATTGTACCGCCCTTTTCAGGGTTCGCGATGTCGTCAAAATGCAATTTCCAAAGACGGCTAGGCGCAGTAATGGCGTTGGTAGTGGCAAAATAGAAATCAGCGTTGTTGTTTTGGTCCCAGGTGCCATCTTCTGGTCTTAAGAAGTTGGTCACTTTCATGGTATTCGAGTAGCGATTCAATTGGAACCCAGTGGAATCTACAATGTTACCCAAATCTACCAAACTAAACGCTGTGTTTGCTGCGGGCACAGAAGCACTCGTTTCTGTAGTCAATCCGTTTACGGCAATACCATATAGTTTTCCTTTGCTTAAACCTGCTTTTTCGATCTCGTTTCCTGTTTTTGACTTGTTGCCTACGTAAACATATACTTGGCCAGGAGTAGCATCATCGGTACCGATAACGATGGTTTTGTCTTGTTCTTCTGGGTTGGCTACGGCATTTTCCCAACTGAATTTTCCCATGTAGGGGAGTTCATAGGTGTTTCCGTTTTCACTTCCCGTAAGTACATGGGCAAATGCACGTCCTTCAGCACCGGTTTCTTCACCATTCAAATAAATTCGAGCAGTTGATCCTTTCCCGCTATTGCGGTTGTAATAAGCAGTTGCAGATGCCAAATCACCAGAGCAGAAGCGGTTGAACGCAGCTTTAAGGTTTGGATTGGCTGCGTTGTACAAGGTATATGCACCGTTGTTGTATAGATACACGTTTTTGATTTGGTCTTCACCAGAAATCACGGACAGGTTCGATTTGTTTATTTTCCAGCGAGAAACGAATGAGCCCGAAGTGCCGTGAGCACGTGTGCCACCTGCAGTACCACCCAATTCATGGTTCATTACCACGGTAAACGTTCCGTCATTGTTGTCAAACGCACCCAATCCATCAGGCACTCCAGACATTACATAATTTCCCACGTAATCGCCGGCTGTCAACAAGGATGTAAATGTTACTCCGGGGGCTGTTCCAACCAAGTAAGGCGACGTAGATGTGCTTACACCTGTAGATCCGGAAACAAATCCTGATCCAGAGATTCGGAAATCGTATCGCAACTCATCATAGTCGTTGCCATTGATTACCAACATGGCTTTCTTAATTCCTACTGTCTTGGGTGCAAATCGAACACTGAGGGTATAATATGAGTTTGGACCAACGGTTACAGGAGATGTTGGCGCAGAAATAATGCTAAAATTACTTGCATCAACTCCGGCAACCTGTACTTTAGAAATTACCAAGTTTCCAATACCGCTATTTTTAATGATAAAAGATTTTGTTACACTATTTGTGGTGCTAGAGGCGCCGAAATCGGTATTGTCAGAAACGGTTGGCAAAGTATCGCCAGCCAAGATCTCGATGCCATTTCCTGTGACGGTGATTTCCGGATTGTTATTGAAAGTTTCTGGTATGAATGCAGTCAACAATTGTCCGCCTTCAACAGCTTCTCCAGGAATTAAATAATGGGCTTGATCTACCAGTAAAAATTTACCTGGTCCAAGAATTGATTGTGCATCAATGATCCCGCTTGATTCCTCGTCGATAGTGAGGTAGTTAGACGCTCCTGTTTCGAAGCGATTTGGGTCATGCTTAGCAATTAGATCTAATTTGTCGGTTGCAATGTTGTACTGCCAGATTTTTCCGTTATGGATGTTGTTTCCAACATCTTCTTGTAACAATATGTGACCGGAATTGTCTATGGTTAAATTATCAAACATTTTTTGTCCTTCTGTACCATCTAAAACCGCCGTGATCGTGCCACCCTTGGTAGGATTGTTAATGTCGGTGAATCGCAAACGCCATAGGCGACTGGGCGCAGTGATGGCATTTGTGGTTGCGAAATAGAAGTCATTTAAATTGATAGGGTCCCAAGATCCATCTTCGGGTCTCAAGAAATTCGTAACACTTTTTGCATTGCTCAACGTGTTCAATGCGGCGCCTGAAGAGTCTCTGATGCTTCCCAAGTCAACCAAGGTAAATGTGGTGTTCGCAGCAGGGAATGATGAGCTCACCTCAGCAGTTAAACCAGAAACAGCCACGCCGTATAATTTACCATTGGTTAAACCCGCTTTTTCAATTTCATTACCCGTATTGGATTTCAATCCTACATATACATAAACCTGACCAGGGGTGGCATCGTCTGTGCCAACAACGATGGTATTGTCAGAAACGTTGGGATTTGCAACCGCATTTTCCCAACTAAATTTTCCCAACATGGGTAATTCATACGAATTGCCGGCATTGCTTCCCGTTAAAATGTGGGCGAAACCCCGACCTTCTGAACCAGCTTCTTCTCCATTTAAGAAAATTCTCTCCTTGCTACCCAATCCTGAAATTGGATTGTAGAATGCGGTTTGCATGGGCAAGTCTGCTGAGCAGAAACGGTTAATTGCACCTTTGGCATTCGGGGTAGTTGCATTGGATACAACATAGCCAGTTGGGGTCCACAAAAACAGATTTTTGATTAAATCTTGTCCGCTGACTACCGACAAATCCGACTTTTTAATGATCCATTTGCTAATGAATGCACCGGTGCTTCCATGCGCACGTGCGACACCCGAAGTGCTGCCCAATTCGTGGTTCATTACTACAGTAAATGTGCCATCGTTGTTGTCATAGGCACCCATGCCATCTGGAACACCTGCCATTTTGTAACCATTGATGGATTCGTTCGCAGAGAAAATACTGGTAAAGTTTACGCCATCCGCTAATGGGGTGAGGTAAGGAGAAACGGAAGTAGATGGACCTGTTAATCCGGCAATCAACAATTGTTTGCTAGGAACAAAATTGACCAATTTGTTTTTTCCTTTGAGATTATAAACCACAATATGGCATGTAGTTGTGGTGGGGATCGCAATACCATTGGCTAGCGGACATGTTTGCATAAAATCGTTGTCGTTGCATATTGCGATGGTACTGTCGTTGATGATTGCAAGGCCTTCTGCTTTATCATAAGCGGCAGGCCAACCGTTGGCCAATAAATCCATGGCGAGTGTTTTTTTCACTGGAATGATACCGGCCGTTGCTAAACCCAATGAATCTGCTAGATTCTCTAAGGTTTTTCCGCCATAAGAAAAGCCACTTTTTACTACAGTTGCACCGTTTAATGAAATTTTATACATGCGTTTGATGTCGCTTGTACCGCGCGCAGCCGCTTCTAGAACCAAGAAAGTAGTGTCATTGATAGCAGCCATATCGCCGAGTTTCCAATCTCTCAAACGAATTTGGTTAGAACCGGCAGCACCTATGATACCATCGTTTAAATAAGCATACATTTTTTGTTGATTGGTTACTGGGTCAATTTCCAACAAACGATGAACTCGTGTGGCTTCACCAATTGCGGTTGTTGGATACAATAAGGGACTTTGGATCAATGCATATATTTTGCCATTGGGGGCAATGGTGATGTTCTCAAAACCACGGTTGTTTTTGCGGAATTTGAAACATGTGTCGATTTGTAGATCCTCCGGCTGTGCACCATTCAAATTGGCATAGGGGGTGTAGCGGTTGATAACAACGCCATTGGGATTTAATTTCCAGATGGTGGGACCATTCTCTTCGCAAACCCAAAAATTTCCATCTTTGTCTACGATTAATCCCTCACAATCAAGGGCCCAAGCATCTTTTGCAACAGTTTTATTTGTGAAGTTTGCACAATTTAAAACCGTGTCTGTGCTCACCACTTCAGTCGCGGAGCTTCCGAAACCTGTGGGGTTCAGAATACCCGTAGCTCCAGTTCCGTTGGGACGTTTGATGGTGATTGATTGTAGAATCTGTACTGAATCGCCCTGGATTCGTACCCGGTGAATTTTGGGTGCATAAGTAGGGAAACAGAAGATCTTGTCGTAAGTAGGTCTGCATGTTGATGTGTTTGCGCTAGCTCCATCTACATTTACTCCTCTGTCTGACATGGTCCAAAATTCCTTTCCGTTGGTGTTTGGGATGGGGAAAAGACCGGAGAATCCGCCTTCGCGGAAATTAATTCCTTGGAATTGCCCAATGGGCTTTGAGTAGTTGTTGGAGTAATCCTTTTGGACAGAAATTTGTGCTTCAGTCTTTAAAGTGAAAAACGCCAACAATACGAAGATTCCGTGTTTGATTGGTGATGTTGATTTCATGGCTATAAATTGGTTTGGAACGCAAATAATCATCACCATATTACGCTGGCTTTAAGCGAATTATATGCTAATCTTTTTAATTTGGACACAAATCACCCCTCGGAAATGATTTGTTGCATTTCCTATGACCTATTGGAGATTATTTGGTAATGATAGGCTAAAGTGATTTTATTAGATATTTCGTAAAATACCTTTTGTTGACGTTGTAATAGGCGACAGAGGGCTGGTTTTGTTATTTTTGTTTTATGATTACCATTGAAACAAACATTGCAGCACCTGTAGATCAGGTTTGGGCTATGTGGTCTGAGCCCCGGCACATTCAAAATTGGAATTTCGCGGGCGACGACTGGCATTGTCCGAAATCCGAGGTGGATTTGCGTACTGGCGGAAGTTTTGTGTCGACCATGGCCGCTCGCGACGGATCTTTTTCCTTTGATTTTGGTGGTGTTTATGAGTCGGTAGAGTTGCACAAATGCATTGCTGTTTTATTGGGTGACGGACGAAAGTGGATCACCACGTTTGAGGCCACGGCCGAGGGAACCCGGGTGATTGAATCGTTTGAGCCCGAAAACCAAAATCCCGAAGAGATGCAAAGGGCGGGCTGGCAAATGATATTGGATCGGTTTAAAGGCTATGCGGAGGCCAATGCCCAATAATTATGTCGGTTAAATTTTCAAATTGCATTTGGAGTCAGGACAATGCCAAGGAGATGGCGGACTATTACCGCGGAGTATTTCCTGATTTTGTTCTGATATCAGAAAATCCATTGGCGGTGGTTTATGAGGTGGCGGGAATGCGGTTCATGGGCTTGAATAATGGATTGCCGGGGGTGTCGTTCAACGAAAAGATTTCGTTTGTTTTGACGGTGGATAACCAATCTGAGATCGACCATTATTGGGATTATTTTTCCAAGGAAGGGGTGCCTGGCCAGTGTGGGTGGATCAAGGATAAGTATGGCGTTTCTTGGCAGGTGGTGCCATCGGTATTGGGGAAGTTGATGACGAACCCAGTTACAGCGCCGAAGGCCGCTTACGCGTTTATGCAAATGACGAAGTTTGACATCGCCCAATTAGAGGCGGCGGCATTGGAGGGGTAGAGGCATGATAAGGCGTGGAAATGTGAAGGATGTGGCGTTGTTGCAGCGCATCGGCCGAAAGACTTTTGACGATACTTTTGGCAATACGTGCACCAAGGAAGACATGCGGGGTGTGCTGGATTTGTATTTTAATGCGCAGCAATGTGAGGAGGAATTAAACGATCCAACCGATAATTTTTTCTTTCATGAGCTCGATGGTGAGGCTACCGGTTATATGCGTATCAATGCGAAGCATGAATGTCCGTTAGCGTCGCTGAAGGGTTTGCGTAGCATCGAATTGGTGCGATTGTATGTGTTGAAGGAATATCACGGCGCGGGTGTGGCGAATGCGTTGATGGACTTTGCTGTGGCGTTTGCGAAGGAGGCGGGGTATGAAAAAATGTATTTGTCTGTGTGGGAATACAATTTCCGGGCGCGTGGGTTCTACGAAAAGCACGGTTTTGTAAACTCGGGTGTTGAGAATGATTTTCCGCTGGGTACTACGCCACAGACGGATTATTGGTTTGTGCGCGATTTGGCATAAAAGAATTGCAGTTGGGCTTACTTTTGTGTATGCTTGAAGTAGATTTTGGTGTTTTTCCTGAATTGCATACTGAACGGTTGATTTTGAAAGAAATCACTGCGTTGGATGCTCCTGAATTGTTCGCGTTGAGAAGCAATGAAGCGGTGATGAAATATATCGATCGGCCGAGGCCAAAAGACCTTGAAGATATATTGGCATTAATTCGAAAAATGCATCAGATGAGAATCGATGGCGTGGGAATTACCTGGGGTATTTACCTGAAAGATAGGCCCGAATATAAAATTGGGAACATAGGTTTATTTAGGATTATTCACGAACACTACAGGGCAGAGATTGGCTATTTGTTGAATCCGGATTTCTTTAAAAAAGGCATCATGTTTGAGGCGATCAAAGCGGTTACTCATTTTGGATTTGACTCAATTGGGCTGCATAGCATCGAGGCGAATATCAATCCAGCCAATGAGGCATCTCGAAACTTGCTGACAAAAGCCGGGTTTGAGAGAGAGGCCTATTTCAAGGAAAATTACCGGTTTAACGGTGAATTTATTGATTCAGAGATTTATTCGCTGCTCAATCAATCTGGGAGGATGCCTTAAATCCTTACGGAAAGTGATTGAGGCTATTTCGTTTGGGCCTTGAATAAGGTACTGAATAATTATTCGATAGTTAATATTTGATTGAATACCAAGGCTTTGTCGACCCAAAAGTCAAGATCTTCCTCCAAATCAAAGCCGGCTGATTCAATGAATAAAAAGCCCCGCATGACTTTGCCAGTGAAGTCCATTTTGGAGCTTCCTTTTTGATTGAGGAGATTTTCGTAATCTAGTTTGCCCACTCTCACCATCAGCCTGTCGCCATTTAATTTTTTATCGAAATCTAAGCCGATACACATGGCATTGCGTACCATAAAGATTAGGCCGCCCATCATTTTTTTTTCGGAATAATGGGTGCTTTTCAACCTTTCTCGGATTCTATCTGCTTGATGTTCGGAATAGGCCATGGTTTGTTTGAAGTTGCTATTGAAAGTAGAATTGGTAAGACAAATTAACTGAAAAATACAAAAAAAAGCCCCACATTGCTGTGAGGCTTTTGGATGCTCCCTGAGTTGGACTCGAACCAACGACCTAGCGGTTAACAGCCGCTCGCTCTAACCGGCTGAGCTATCAAGGAGTCTGTGTTATCTTTCCTCGAACGATGTCGATGTGTTCGGGCCGGACCGAGCAGGGAT
>JBJTNN010000065.1:0-4406 GCA_046074125.1 Bacteroidota bacterium | reverse complement strand
AAAACGGGCGACCAAATCCTGAGTATCAATGGTGTGGTAGTAGACAATTTGGATGCACAGTTCGGCGACCCTACTTTCCTGACTACAGAACACAAAGAAATTGGTGTTAGGCGCATGAAATGGGTCGTTTCTGGTGACAGTGCCAAAACCGAAACATTGGTTCCCTACGATACCACCTTGGTGATGCCAGCGAATTTCGATGAACTCCTAGGTGCCAAGTCCGATATGCCCTTTTTCGCCCCAAGAATGTTGTTTAAAATTGGTAAAGTGATGGGCGGAAGTCACGCCGAAAAAGCGGGATTAGAGACGGGCGACATAATCAATGCAATCAACGGTGAAAAAGTATTGTCGTTTTTTGAATTCAAAGAACTCCTCACCAAACATGCGGGTGAGACAGTTTCATTGGAAGTGCTCGATAGTAACAACAAAGTAAGTACCCTCAAAGCAGAAATTGGAGAAGACGCTACCTTGGGATTCCAACCAGCATTTTATGGGTTTGAATACAAAGAAAAAGTGGTAAAATACGGCTTGGGTAAGAGTGTGAATTTGGGCGTGAGTCGTTCCTTTGGTCTAATTGGTGCCAATGCCAAAGCCCTCGGCAACGTGGCCACCGGCAAAACGGATCCAACCAAATCGCTAGCAGGTCCTGTTGGGATTGCCCAGATGTTTGGTAGTACTTGGAATTGGGTGAACTTCTGGACGTTAACTGCGATGTTGAGTTTGGTGTTGGCCTTGATGAACATCTTGCCAATTCCGGCGCTTGATGGCGGACATGTGATGTTCTTGCTCTATGAAATCATTGCCCGCAGACCTGTGTCTGAAAAAGTACTCTACATCGGTCAGATCATCGGGATGGTTTTCTTGTTGACATTGATTGCCTTTACATTCTGGGTTGATATTGCCCGTGCATTGGGAATTTGATATGAGTAATCCATTTGCATTTTTTGGATTGGAGCCCTCTCTGAACATCGATGCAAAATCGTTGCGCAAGCAATACCTCAACATACAGCGAGAAACACACCCTGATTTGGTGGCAGAAAATCCCGCATCTATGGATCAATCTGAACTCGCCAATGCCTATTACAAAGGGTTGACCGATCCATTAACCTTGGTGAAATCCTATTTAGAGGTGAAATCGGATTCCCCTGCAATTCCCAATTCTTTGCCGGCAGATTTTTTGATGGAAATGATGGATTTGAGTGATTCCATAGAATCGATGGATAGAGGAAATCAGGCCGCTATGCAAGGGGTTGAAAACGATTTGGTGGCCTATGAAAAAGTCCTCGAATTGGAATTTTATCAGTTCCAACAACAGGAGAGTCCTGACATTGTTCGTCTTGGAGAATGGTATCAAAAAAGTAAATACATTGGCCGTTTGCGCAAAAATTTTGACGGAATCGTGGAGATTTGATATACACCCCCTAATTTTACCCTATCAACCAATATGTCGACCAGAACCGCTCTAAAATCACACAGCGAAATCCGCCTTATTTTCCAAAGAATGGCTTGCGAAATTGCCGAGGCATTTTCTGATGAAAAGGATTTGTATTTTGTGGCAATCAACGAACGCGGAATGGCCATTGCTCTGGAGTTGAATCATGAACTAGACCGAATCTTGCCCGAATGCAATGTCTCATTGGGAAATTTACATGTGGCCGATGACTACCGTTGGGAAGGGGTTGTGCCGAATATGGTCGCTTTGACAACCCCCGTTATTTTAATCGATGATGTGATTCATTCTGGGGGAACGGCCATGCAAGTTTTGGTGGATTTATATGAACACGGGTTCGATACAATTCGCACCGCATTTTTGGCGGAACGCGAACACAGAAATTATCCCATCAAAGCCGATTTTGTTGGTGTATCCATCGCCACCACATTGCAAGAACACGTTTTCTTTAACAACGAAAATCCTGGCGATTTACAGTTGTTTTTAATTTAAGTTATTGAAATAGACTACATTTTGTGTCGTTTGTTTGTCAAATGCAAACAACCATAAGCAATTGTGTGTTATTTTTGAGTCAATGATGCGCCGACTACTCTTTTTATGTTTCATTTTGATGCAGGTACTTGTATCAAAAGCGACGCATATTGTGGGGGGAGAGGTGACATACAAATACATCGGCAGCAACCAATATAAAATCCGCCTCGATTTATACATTGATTGTCAGAATGGAAATCCCCAAGCCATCTCATCGGATGCAACCGCTTATATCGGTGTGTTCAATGGTCAAACCCGAAACATGATTGGGGGATACCCAAAGTTAATCAATCGTCAGGGTCCAAAACGCGTGGTGAAAACCAATTACAACTGCATCGTGAAGGCGCCCAATGCTTGTGTAGATCAGTATTGGTACGAAGCTACGTTTACCTTGCCGCCAATTACAGGTGGGTACTACATTTCGTTTCAACGATGCTGTAGAAATGGAACGATAACAAATTTGGTGGATCCCGGTGGGACAGGGGCGAATTACTGGACTTTTATCCCAGACGCCAGAACGCTTTCCAATAAAAAAGAAAACAATGCGGCTGTTTTTAAAGAAATTCCACCGAATTTTTTGTGTACCAACACCCCGTTGAAATTTGATCACAGTGCCATTGATGACGATGGCGATAGTTTGGTGTACGAGTTGTTTCGGCCATTTACCGGTGGTACTTCTTCGATGCCCCGGCCCGACCAAGGAGCGAACGGGGATTTACAACAACCGCCGTTTTCCCAGATTTCATGGGCGTCTGGCTATCGCGATACAAATCAAATTGATGGGAATCCACCGCTGGTAATCGATCGAAATACAGGGTTTTTGACGCTTACACCCACCAAAATTGGTCAGTTTGTCATCGGTATTATCGTGAAGGAATACAGAAACGGGCAACTCATATCTTCCACGCGCCGCGACTACCAATTCAACGTACAAAGCTGTGTGGTGGATGTGGTGGCTTCATATTTTGTACCTACGTTCATCTGTGGGTACCAGTATAAATTCCAAAATAAAAGTTCTTCTGCCCAGCGCTATCATTGGGATTTTGGGGTGGATACATCTACCAAGGACACATCCAACTTGGCAAGTCCAACTTTTACGTTTCCTCATGCAGGAAAATTCAAGGTGAAACTTTTTGCGTACAAAAACAAGTGTGTAGACAGCTTCGTAGCTTATGTAACCGTGTTGGAGCCTTTGAAACCCAAATTGCCCAAAGACACCATCATTTGTCCGGGCGGCAGGGTATCCCTCAAATCTAACATCCCAGCGGAAGCATACAAGTGGAGTACGGGTGCAACAACAGACACCATGAGTACGGGCAAGGAAGGTTGGGTTTGGTTGGATGTTTACAGCAAGGTGTGTGCATGGCGTGATTCGATGAAAATTACGATCGATCGAAACATCGTTTCTGCCTATGGAGACACTGTTTATTGCAGCGATGAAAAGATCAATCGGGGCATCGGGGCACTTCCGGGAATGGCCAAATACACATGGAGTACGGGAGAAACTACCCCAACTATCATCGCAACAAAACCTGGCAAATTTTACGTCATTGGTGAAACCCCGAATTTCTGTAAATCCAAGGATTCGGTGATTATCAGTCAGTTCACCCCCATTCAAGCGGTTGTGAACGATACCATTGTATGTCCCTCCGTACCCGTAAATTTCGATGCAAAGGTCAACGTTGGTGGTTCTACCTCGGTACTTTGGAGCAACGGAGCAACAACCAAAGTGGCTACAATCACCAACCCCGGTTTGTATTGGTTGAAAATCACGGTAGGATTGTGTTCGGATAGAGATACGTTTCAACTGAAGAACTTTCCCAACGAATTTGAATTGGGCAAAGACCTGCGTTTTTGCGATAAAATTGACACCACTTTAACGGTTACATTGGCGGGAGCAACCCGTGTGGTTTGGAACAACGAGGTCATCGGAAAAAGTTACAAACTGACACAGTCAGGAACGGTGGTTGTTGAATTGTTCAATTCGAACAATTGTCCGGAAATCGACTCCATATCAGTGGCTTTGTTTCCCAATCCGACCTTGAATTTGGGCGGAGACACGACCTTGTGTTTGTCGGAAAATCCCACCTTGGATGCAGGGGCCAACATGATCTCTTATATTTGGAATACCGGGGCAACTACCAGAACCATTGTGGCCTACGATAGTGGTATTTATTGGGTGAAGGTGAAAGACGTGGAGGGCTGCGTTTCGTCGGATTCTATCAACATGAAAAAGCGCAAGGATTTGTATCCTTCTACAATTTACATGCCCAATGCATTTACCCCGAACAACGATGGTAGAAATGATTTCTATCCATTGAACCAATACAAAGTCAAAGGGGCTACTTACAATGTGAAAATTTACAATCGCTGGGGAGAGAAAATCATGGAAATGGAGAGTCCCGATATCAATTGGGATGGCACC
>JBJTNN010000064.1:0-4266 GCA_046074125.1 Bacteroidota bacterium | reverse complement strand
GTTTTAATGGTTCTGTCGATGGCGACAATCGCAAACGCAGGTTTGACAATACGAGAGGCCAAAAAGCTGACATTGCAGCAAGTAGCCGATGCGGTTGGCTGCACCAAGGCATACATCTGGGAACTGGAAATGAAGGAGGGGCAGCGCCCTTCTGCCGAGCGGATCCATCTGCTGGCCAAGGTTCTGGGGGTCACGATGGAGGACCTCATGAACGAAACCAACGAACAGGTCCCTGAGGCCACAGTTGAAGATGTGGCTTTCTTCCGCCAGTACGCCACCATGTCGGATGATGAGAAAAATCGCGTTCAAGACATGATGAAGCTGATGTTCCCCGGTGCTGCACAAGAGGAACCCAGGCGTTGAGCGGCAGCGTAGACCTGACCCCAAGCAAAGCGGCGAACATGATCCTGCGTTGGATGCGTGTCGCCGATGAGGAGAAGGCTGCGTACATCGATCTCGACAGGGTTCGTGAGGGGCTGCCAACTACACCGTACGGTGAAGGGGTCAAAATCATCAAGCCCCCTATGGCATCGACCGTGAGCAGTGTTGAAGGGATGCTGGTTTGCAATCCCAATGATCCTGCCGAGTGGGGGATCTTCTACAACCCAAACGCCAGCCCAGAGCGCCAGCGATTCACCATCGCACATGAGCTGGGGCACTTTGTTTTGCACAGGGCAAAGCGACGCACCTTCAACTGCGACAAAGCCGCAGTTCATTTCAGTCAAGACACAGCAGCAAACATTGAACGCGAGGCAGATGAATTCGCCAGCAATCTATTGATGCCTGGCGATGTGCTGCGTGATCGCATCACCAGTCAGGACGTTGACCTTCACTTGCTCAGTGGGTTGGCCAAAACATTCGGCGTGTCGTTCGAGGCCCTATGCATCCGCTTCATCAAGTTCACGGAGAAGCGTGCGATCTTGCTGCACTGGGACAACGGCTTTCTCAAGTACGAATGGCGAAGCCGCAGTGCTGTGTTGAGCAACACCCGGATTAGAAGGCTGAGTGATCCTGCTGAGCCTCTGCGCGATACCGTTGCAGCAGATGAGTCCATCGCGCAGGAGTGGAATGGGATCGACATGTCTGCTGCTGTTTGGTGCGTCGGCGAACAGCCATATATGAAGGTGCAGGAGTTCAAACACAGCTACGGCAGTCGTGATCGCGTGCTGACGTTGTTGATCCTTGAAGATGCTGAACCGCGCAGGTGGGATAACTCCTGGCAGGATCAGGAGAGCTTCGACAGCTTCGATCAGTTCACATCCAGCGGTCAGATGCCGATTAGAAAATAGGCATATCATGATTTCGGTGGTGTCTCATGCAGCGGCCCCAAATACCTCTGCGCCAGTGACTAGCCCAGCGATGGGTCGAATGGCTATATAGGGTAAAGGCCGACTGTGCCGTGGCTACATACTTCGCAACGGTGTGACACCACCACCCTAACTTTTATTGATTACGCTGTTGATTGGCTTTGAAAACTGAGCCACTTTGATGGGAATTTGCATCCAAATTTGAGCCGCTTCATTGGCCTATCCTGCTTATTTTTTGAGCAAGGGTGGCCGGGAGTGATCAACGTGGGAACTTTGAGTAAATTGCGCCGCCTCGTCTTGCGAGATGGCCTGTCAGTGCGCCAAGCCAGCCTCAGGCTTGGAATTTCCAGAAACACGGCCACCAAATGGCTCAGCGAGCCTGAGATGGTTGAGCCCCAATACCCTGTTCGGCAGAGCGCGGCCAGTGTGCTGGACCCGTACAAGGAGCAGCTTGTCACTTGGCTCAAAGCCGACAGCCACCGTAACAAGCGCGAGCGACGTGGCGTCAAGGCCTTGTTTGAGGCTTTGCGCGCCATGGGCTACGGCGGTAGTTCGACGCCCGTGTACCGGTTTGCTCAGCGCTGGAAGCATGAGCAAAGCCATGCGCCCAAGAACGTGGGGTTTGTGCCGCTGCACTTTGAGCTGGGAGAGGCCTTCCAGTTTGACTGGAGCTGTGAGTACGCCTTCATTGGAGGGTTGCGCCGCCGATTGGAGGTGGCGCACATCAAACTGGCCGCCAGTCGGGCGTTCTTGCTGGTGGCCTACTTCACACAAACCCATGAGATGCTGTTTGACGCCCATGCCAGAGGCTTTGCTGTGTTTGGCGGCGTGCCCAAACGGGGCATTTACGACAACATGAAGACGGCGGTGGACAAGATTGGCAAAGGCAAGCAGCGCAGCGTCAACGCGCGGTTTGAGGCGATGACGGGGCATTATTTGTTTGATCCCGAGTTTTGCAACCGTGCGGCTGGGTGGGAGAAGGGCATCGTCGAGAAGAACGTGCAAGACCGCAGGCGAGGTGTTGTGCGCGAGATCACTGAGCGGCGCTGGAGCAGTCTGGCCGAGCTCAATGAGTGGCTCCAGCGTGCCTGCCAAGATGCCTGGCAGGAGTTGGCACACCCAGAGTGGCCAGAGCTGAGCATTGCCGATGTTTGGCAAGATGAGGCGAGCCGCTTGATGCCTTGCCCCAAGCCCTTTGATGGGTACGTTGAACAACCGATTCGGGTGACCTCTACATCGCTGATTCAATACCAACGCAACCGCTACAGCGTGCCTTGCGAGTGGGTGCATGGGGTGGTGAGTTTGCGCGTCTACCCGGAGTACTTGTTGGTGGTGGGGCTCGATGGGCACAGTGTCCGGTTGGAGCGTCACTTTGGGCGGGATCAAACCATTTACGACTGGCAGCACTACATTGCCTTGGTCGAGCGCAAGCCCGGGGCGTTGCGCAATGGCGCCCCCTTCAGGGAAATGCCCGAGCCCTTGTTGGAGTTGCAGCGTCAATTACTCAAACACCCAGGAGGGGACCGGGTGATGGCGCAGGTGCTGTTGGCGGTGAACTTACACGGGCTCGAAGAAGTATTGGTGGCCACCGAGTTGGCACTGCAGGCGGGTCGGGTGAGTGCCGAGCACGTGCTCAATGTGATTGCCCGGCTTAAGGAGCCTGCGCCTGCGCGCCTGGAAATCAGCACGCCCCTGCAACTGAACACGCCTGCGCTTGCCAACTTGGAGCGCTATGACGCTTTGAGAGATGAACAGGAGGCGCGCCATGAGTGATGTGGTCGATGGGCTCAAATCATTGAGTCTGCATGGCATGGCCAGCGCTTGGCCGGAGGTTCTGGGAACGGCCAGGATCAAAGCGCTGGACCATGAGGTGGTGTTGCACCAACTGATCAAGTCGGAGGCTGCACAGCGCGAGGTGCGTTCCATGGCCTATCAAATGCGCATTGCCCGCTTCCCCGCACACCGGGATTTGACGGGGTTTGACTTCGCGCAGGCGCATGTGGACGCGAATCTGGTCAAACAGTTGCATGAATTGCAGTTTGTGGACTCGGCACACAACGTGGTGTTTGTGGGTGGGCCGGGCACGGGCAAGACGCACTTGGCCACCAGCCTTGGGGTGCAAGCTATCCGCGGTAAGGGCAAGCGGGTGCGTTTCTTCTCCACGGTGGAACTGGTCAATGCCTTGGAGCTTGAGAAATCTCAGAACAAGCATGGGCAGTTGGCCAATCGCTTGATGTATGTGGATTTGGTGATCTTGGATGAGATGGGGTATTTGCCGTTCACCCAATCAGGGGGCGCGTTGTTGTTTCATTTGCTGTCCAAGCTATACGAGCGAACCAGCGTGGTGATCACGACCAATCTGAACTTCTCGGAGTGGGCCAATGTATTTGGCGACGCCAAGATGACCACGGCGTTGCTGGACCGGCTCACGCATCACTGCCACATTGTTGAGACGGGCAACGAGAGTTGGCGCTTCAAGCACTCGCAGGCGGTCAGCCTGAAGGGTAAACAATCCAAAACGAAAGGGGGCAAAAGCACCGAGCAGCTAAACTTATCCACAACCGAATAAGCCAATTCTTTAAAAACCAGTGGCTCAATATTCGATGCAAACACTGGCTCAGTTTGACTGGCTAATCAACAGCCTATCAGCTGGCAGCGGAAGGGCTTTCTTTCGAGATTCATTATTTCACTCGTTCGCATTCTCAGACACCTTTCCGTACGGCGCTCTCCGAGCCGGATTTCCATGGAAAAGTGGACTTCTACCACGGGCTAGCGCCGGATGCCGTGCAATTGAAGCTACGCGGCATACTGCAGAAGCGGCAAAAAGGCGCGCATCTATATCTGTGCGGGCCACGCCCGTTCATGGTTGCGATCCAAACGATTGCGCACGGCGATTGGCCTGCGGAGACGGTCCATCTGGAGAATTTCAGCGCGCCCAAAAGGCCATCGGAGATGCCTG
>JBJTNN010000063.1:0-8623 GCA_046074125.1 Bacteroidota bacterium | reverse complement strand
TTCCGCTTTGGCACAATCAGCATTCGAGAGAAATTAACCAAAGCCTTGGCGCTGAATGAAACTTTCGTGAATGAGTTGATTTGGCGCGATTTTTACCTACAAATCCTGTGGCACTTTCCCCATGTAGTTTCGGGTGCATTCAAACCGCAGTATGACCGGATAGAATGGCGCAACAACACAGAAGAATTTGAGCGTTGGAAACAAGGCAAAACGGGATATCCCATAGTGGATGCTGGCATGCGAGAATTGAATAGCACGGGGTTCATGCACAACCGTGTACGGATGATTGTGGCCAGCTTCTTGACCAAGCACTTGCTGATCGATTGGCGCTGGGGCGAGGCTTATTTCGCAGAGAAGTTGTTGGACTTTGAACTGGCAAGCAACAATGGCGGATGGCAATGGGCCGCTGGTTCAGGCGTGGATGCAGCCCCTTATTTTCGGGTTTTTAACCCCGCATTACAGACCGAAAAGTTCGACAAGCAATTTACCTATATCAAGCGATGGGTACCCGAGTTTGGCACAACACAATACCCCGCACCGATGGTTGACCATGCATTTGCACGAAAACGCTGTTTGGAAACTTACGATTCGGCGTTGAAATCGACCTGAGTTATTTCTTCAACTCACCCCCACTGGCGGCCAACAGGTAGCTTTTGATGAAGGGCCAAATATCACCGTCCATCACATTCCCCACGTTGCTCGTTTCTTCTGATGTTCTCACGTCTTTGACCAGTTTGTAGGGATGAAAAACGTAGTTGCGAATTTGCGAACCCCACTCAATCTTCATTTTACCATCTTCGATTTCTGCGCGAGCCGCATTGCGCTTGGCCAATTCCAACTCATACAATCGCGATTTCAACATTTGCATGGCTCGTTCGCGGTTGCCTAGCTGACTTCTATCGACCTGACAAACCACAACAATGCCCGTTGGGATATGCGTAAGCTGTACTTTGGTTTCAACTTTGTTCACGTTCTGACCACCCGCTCCGCCTGATCTACTCGTATGCAATTCTACATCTTGAGGTTTGATTTCAATTTCGATGGTATCATCCACCAAAGGATACACATACACACTCACAAAAGAGGTATGTCGGCGCGCATTGGAATCGAACGGTGAAATCCTCACCATGCGGTGAACCCCATTTTCTCCTTTGAGGTAGCCGAAGGCAAAATCGCCTTTGATTTCCAACGAAACACTCTTTACACCCGCTACATCACCGTCTTGTCTGTCGAGTTCCGTAATGTTAAACCCATTTTTCTCAGCCCACATCACATACATCCTCATGAGCATTTGTGCCCAATCGCAGCTCTCCGTACCTCCGGCACCGGCGTTGATTTCTAGAACACAACCCAAGTGATCTTCTTCACTTTGTAACATGTTTTTGAACTCCAAATCTTCCACCAACTGCATCAATTCCAAGTATTGAGCATGTACTTCATCGGCTGTAGCCTCGCCCACTTCTTGAAATTCAACCAAGACTTCCAGGTCGCCTTGCCTATTCTCGATCGCACCGAAGGCGTCGGTCCATATTTTTTTATCCTTGATTTTCTTCAGGTGCAATTCCGCCTTTTTGGGCTCATCCCAAAATTTGGGATCTAGGGTTTGTTCTTCTTCGTCAGCGATTTCCGCTAGTTTGCGATCGACGTCAAAGATACCTCCTCAAAGCCTCTACACGGCCTCTTAAATCTTTAAATTGCTCTGTATTCACAGGTGCAAAGATAGGTTAAATCACAGTGCTCGGGTGAATTCAATGACAAATCCGTTGGGTTGACAAAGATGATTATTGGGTAACAGGACACCGCCACTGAAGATCCAGTGATTATCGCCTTTGCATGCCAATCCTATTGAGCTCATAGACATATTGGAATTCCCGGATATGTGATCCATAATTAGGCTCGTTTCGGGGCTTATCATGAGTTCATAACCCCAATGAAACCCTACTTTTTTGGCAAATTTCGACAGTACTACATTTTCTGAAGTCCCAATAAATCCCGAATTTCCCGAATAAACTCCCGAGGTCCATTTAAGTCGTTTGGAGGAGAATCTAAAATTCGAAAATACCCAATAAGCAATATTGGATTGAAGCCTGTTGATTCCTTTATCGCTACCGGCAATACCAGCCACAGAAAGTTGACAATGTGCATTCAACGCAATAAACTTTTGCGCATTCAACGAAACCAAAGGCCTGAGTTCACTTTCTGTTCGATCCAGACCTTTCAGCTGTTGACGTGCATAATCATTGGTCAATTGTAGGACATTGAGTCCCAATTCCCAGTTGTGGTTCAACCCATAGTCTAAGGTCCAATTGCTATTAACCATCCTTGAAGTAACGTTGGTTTGTTCTTGGAAAAACCAGCTCCCACTGGGTGTTTTTTCCGAAGAAGGCACATTGAAGTAGCTCTGCTGTCCGAACAATTGTCCCGACAGCAAAGCAACAACTAGTAAACCAATTTTCTTCAATTCATGGATAGCCAATAGCCATGAATATCGGAAGTGCATCTTATGACGATCTATAAGCGATTTCGTGGTATGTTTTGGCGTGGGGTCCCAAGAATACTCTGGAGTAAATTCTCACCATGGCCAATCCATCAACAATAAAACTCAGGGCAATCAATGTAGCCAACAACCACTGATTTTCATGGATATGACTAAAAATCAAGTCTTCACCAATGAAAGAGGTAGTTATGGGGAATCCACTGATTCCGAGACCGCAAATCAAAAAGGCCAAAGTAAGCCCTTTGTGTTCGTAAACATGTCCCTGAAAATGGTGCAAACTAAGGGTTCCTTCCCGTTTACGCAGGGCATTGAGTACAAAATATCCAACCACCACCGACAAGAAAACACCGGATAAATACAGTATTACGTGGTTGTAGGTAAAATGTTCATTGAACGAAACCGCGAGAGCAATGAACGCGTGATTCATCGCAATAAGCCACCAAGCCAACGTAACATTCCATTTTTCCGCGAACGACCTTAATACCAAGATCAATCCAACAAAAGCAAACACCACAGAGAGTACGGTACTGCTTTCATGTTTCAGGTGATCCAAATAAAATTGAAGTCCAACTCCCAAAATCAGTAGCGGCGCGAACAGAAAAACAAAGTGTTTCTGTTTGATGAATGTCACTGCCCTACCTAACCGTTTGAGGGGAGACCAGAACAGATAAAAATTCAATTTTTCCAAGTTGAATTCTTTCAAACTCAGGATATACAATGAATTCATCCATTTTTTGGGTAACCAAGAGATTCTAGAGTGAGGCAAAGCCTTGAAATCGTAGAATTGTTCCCGAATTAAATAACTCACCACCGATGGCGAAACCAACAATTGATAGGTACGTAAGAAAGCATTGCCACAGAAATGGAACAGGGCCAAATCGAGCCAACCGAAACCGATTTCAATGAAAATCAACCCAATTTGTGCTATGGAAGCATAAGCAATTTGACTTTTCACCGACGATTGAACCCGCGCAATATTGGTTGTTACGAATGCCGTAATCAAACCCAAAATCACCATCACTACCCGCACGCTCAATTGCGACTCTAAGAAGGGATACATCCTCAACATCAGGAAAACGCCCAAGTGAACACTCAACGAGCCATAAAATATGGCAGACGATGGTGTGGGACCTTCCATTGCTCGGGGAAGCCAAGAAGAAAAAGGCAATTGGGCCGATTTGGCATAGGCCGACAACAAAACCAAAAATCCTATGGTGGCTCCAATGATGTTGTGTGAATGCAAATGCTCGCTGACCAAATGATGATCTACCAGGGCAGAGAATGTGATATTCTCGTGCCAAAAATGGTGCATCAACCACATTGCCAGGATCAAACCCACATCGCCGATGCGATAGATAGAAAATACCCGCACCGCATTTTTGACAGGCAAATACCGCTCTCTGTAAAATGAAATCAGCAAAAACGAGGAGATTCCCAAGATTTCCCATCCCACAAAAAGGGTTTCAAGGTTGCCGGAAAACACCGCCCAGTTATAACCCAAATTGAAAAACCAAAGTGTGTTAAAGAAGCGTTTGTAACCCTTTTCACGGTGCAAGTAATACCGCGAATAAATGGTGATCAAAAATGTAAGAAAACCACCCATCAACCCATAGGTAGCCGTTACTTTATCGAAATAAAAATCAATGAAGAAATTGTATCCATCGGATTGAAACAAGGACCAATCTTTAAAATTTGTGGCTTCGGCACCGTTGGACAGCCAAATCACGACGAACAAAGACAACAACACGAAATTGAAGCCAATCATGCCGAACGTCCATTTCGACATCAAGTTTTCCCGACTTTCAGGAATGATTAAACTTACCACAAATCCTATCAGTGGCAGCAATAAAATGAGATGCAACATTTGAATCATCATACTTCTAGGAGCATTACGGGTAAGTTTTCTGAAGATTGAGTAAACGAAGCATGGAGGTTGTTGGTATGCAATAGGGCCATTTTCTCCATTTCATGTTTCACAAAACCATCCTTTGTAAAGCGAGTAATTTCTTGAGTTTTCGGGTGGATAGACACCAAATGAATCCATTGATTTTTGAACCATTCGTAGGTCTCGGCCGATCGTTGAATGACCGATAGAATTTTTTCGGGCGTTTGTTCTACGATGATCATCAATCTCACCGGGTCATGAACTTCTACCATTTGGCTAGGCAAGCCCGGGCGCAGGTCGCCATCAATACCGTTGGCAACACCCACCAAACCCATCACATTGTGGGGCAGCTTAGAGCCAGCACCCAATTTTTGATTATCTACCCGAGAGAAATAATATTCCAGGTTTATACCACCACAAACGGGCGCGGCTGCCTTCAAAATCCCAAACAACAAATCTCCGTTTTCATCAATGGCGGGGTCGTATGAATTTAAAAATGCCCTTCTATCGAGAAACAACCCTTTGGTCAAATTTCTTGAACCCACAATACACAATGAATTGGTGGCATGATTCAATTCTGGTCGGGGCTCAAACAACGAAACACTTCTCTTGGTAACGTCCTCGTATACCTTCGAAATGGGTCTATTTTGGTCTAACAGCACAAACCGCCTCGCCCGTTCAAAGGCGTTATTTTTCAGGGCATCTTGAAATATTTGTGCTATACCACTGTGCCGATGTTGCTGGTCTTCAGACAGCGCTTGTTCATCATAGAATACAATTTCATCACGTGAAGTATCGTGTAGTGCGCCCACAAATCTTACTGCATCTGAAATTTCAATGCCCCGAATTTTCAGATTGGCTCGAACTTCTGGATCATTGGCCATTTCACAAATTACGCGGGCGTTAACCGATCCAGGTCTACCTGAACAGGCCCCACAGTCGTAAGCTGAAAAATGGGGATTATTCACGCTGCTGCTACCATGCGAAACCATATAAACCAAGGGGGCAAAGTCCTTAATCAGCCCGATACTTTTCAACAAAGCCTCTACCCTGTCTGTCATTTCTGCCTTGGTGAATCCCACTTGCAATCCCTGATCAAATTCCCCAATGTGCGTAACACTGAGCGTACTTTCTTTGTGCATGTGCTGCAAAGACGTTGACGTGGCGGGACTCATAGACGGTTTGAAAATTTGGACAAACAACTTCAGTGCCGACCAAAAACCCAGCGATTGGGTAATCAAGAAACCGGGTATGAGCGCATGTGTTAAGGGGTGGAAATGGGCATCTGTTTTCCGTTTTCCGCCCGATCCAACAGCTTTAATCAGGTGGGTTGGCGTAACGGGGGCAGGACACAATTTGGTCTTGAATTTTCCGCCCTCGGGTTGATAGTAAAACGCAACCCCAAAAAAACCAGGTGTACCAAAGGTCTCACAAGCAGGATCTAAAATTTCGAGGTGACGTCGGATACTACATTCCCGATCGTCGATACAAAACACCGCTTGAAAATGTTTGTCGTGAACCGATTGATTTCGTTTCACATTTTCTGCCAATCCGCTCAGCACTTCTTGGTAATAGGATTCTTCAAAGGCCATTTGCCAGAGCGACAGCACTTGATGAATCACAGTGGGTTCTATTGCACCTAACAAGGGTGTGATTTCAGGCAATAAATTGGTGCTCAATGGCATGAAATGCTGTCCTTTCTTCATCACCAGCACATCCAATTCGAGCAAGAGTTCAATTTCAATGAATTCGCGTAGGGTAATTTTGCGACCATCCAGCAGTGATTCTGGCTGGGTTTCTATGCTGGCTACTATCCCCGACCATCCCTGATGGGCAAATTGCTGATCGAACAGGTATTGGGTATTAAGGGTATCATCGCCCACCAATCGTTGAAGTAGTGATTCGATGGAATAATCGCCTGAGAGAAACATATCACGCACGAATTGCGTGGTGAAAAAACTCGAAATACTTTCAGATTCCATGGTTTTCAGCGACTCCATGAATGACAAATTCTTCTCTGGAAATCGCCACATTGAAACGCCTTGATCAAGGAAACTGCATATGATACGAAACAACATGGGATGTACCAGCGAATCGAGATCTATGCCCGCGTTTCGGACCCATTCTCTGCGAAGTTTGCCCACGCGTTCCTCTACGTTTTGGTCAATTTCTTCGTGAAGCAAGCGCGATTTCCATCGATCCACATCAGGTGTGGGTGCATGTTTTTCGATGATGCGATGCAATATATCGGCATCAATTTTACCTTGAGCGAATTTCTCACGGTATTCAGACAATGACAGCAAGGTTTTGTATCCAAACAATGTACTCGCCTTTTCGATGGCCTCAAAAAATGGCTCCGATTGAAACGCGTGCAAGGTATTGTGGTGAATAAAATCCTTCAGTGGTGCCTGAGCCGGTAAATAATGCTTGAGCTCTTCCAGCGTGTGTTCGATGCTGGAATGAGGGTGAATGGCTTTCATATTCACATTATTTTACGTTTCCCAAATGATCCAATCGATTGGATTTCTCCCTTAATCTTGTCGATAATTCATGATTCGATTTGGAAGTCGGGCTCAATGTATCCAGCCCTATCACGTTCAGTTTACCACCTGCATTTTCAAAATCATTTTGTAAGTGTATGATGTTGTCCATTACTGTGTGGTCGACCACGTTACATTGCGATAAATCTAAGGTGTATTGGGTGGATGTGTTTACTTTGTCGATGTGCTTTTTGATCCCCAACCAATTCGAGAATACCGCCGCACCGGTCACGGTCAACGTATGAGTGTCTTCTTTCACGTATGCATTGAATGTAGCTTTCAGCGGTACACCCAAAATGTGCTGAGTTACCAATTTTACCAAAATTCCAACGCCAATACCCACAAGCAGGTCTGTCATCAAGGTCACTACAATGGTCACACAAAATACCACCAGCTGTTCAGGTCCGATTTTAGCCATCCGACCAAATTCTTTGGGACTTGCCAATTTGAAACCAACCCCAATCAACATGGCAGCCAGGGCGGCAAATGGAATCAAATCAGAAAATTGTAAATCCAACATCAAAAAGACGAGGATAAATACACCGTGGAAGAAGTTAGCCCAGCGGGTTTTAGCGCCATTGCTCACATTCGCGCTACTTCTTGCTACTTCAGAAATCATGGGCAGTCCACCCACCAAAGAGGCAATCACGTTTCCAATACCCACGGCTACTAGGTCTTTGTTTGCATTGCTTTTCCTGTGGTATGGGTCCAACATATCAACCGCTTTCACCGTTAACAAGCTTTCCAAACTACCCACAAGCGCAAACATCAACACATATTTGATAAATATTCCGGTTTGTTTGAACCCTTCAAAACGCTCATTCCAGGCCAAGGTATGAATGAAGTCTTGATCGAAATGAATCAATTGACCTTTACCCAGTCCCAGGTATTTTGCCAAAGGAATAGATACCGCCAAAACCACAACGGGGGCTGGGATTTTCTTAAGAATGGGATTTTTTATTCTGGGCCACAAAAAGACAATGGCCAAACTTAACAACCCAACCAAAGCCACGCTGGGGTGAATGTGCCCAAGGGTGTGCGGAATTTCGGCTATCAATTCCATGGGTTCCACGATGGGTTTGCCCAACGCATTTGTTGGACTGATTCCCAACAAGACGTGAATTTGCTTCGACATGATGATAATACCAATGGCCGCAAGCATTCCGTGAACTGCGCTCAGAGGGAAAAAATCAACCAGTGAACCCATGCGGATCATCCCAAACAAAATTTGGAGTAACCCTGCTACCAACAAAGCGCCCAGTGCAAGGTGCCAACCCAGTACAGAATCTCCTTGACCGAATTCGGCCACGCTGCCCGCAACGATCACTATTAAACCGGCGGCTGGACCTTTGATTGTAAGTCTAGAACCTGCAAAAAACGAGACCACCAATCCACCGATCATGGCGGTCATAAGGCCCATAATTGGCGGAAAATCGCTGGCCTTGGCAATACCCAAACTCAGCGGCAGTGCCAGTAAAAAAACCAGAAATCCAGAAATGGCATCTGATGTAAAATTCTCTTTTAATCCTTGTATCCCATCTTTGGGTAAAGCAAATTTTTTGTTCATGTGATTTATATATTAATTTGATATTGAAGGGTGAACGCGTTTTTTCTTGTCACCGTGAATGAATTTGAATTGTAAAGTGCTACCGCCGGACGGTTGCTTAAGTCTAAGGTAATTTTAGAGCGATTTCCTGGCAT
>JBJTNN010000062.1:0-4848 GCA_046074125.1 Bacteroidota bacterium | reverse complement strand
TTTATAGCAATTTTGCCATTATCACCCATTCACAAACGGAGTTTATTGTGGATTTTGTGCGCATGATGCCAGGTATTCCGAAAGGGAAAGTCAAAAGTCGCATCATTTTAGCGCCGCAACATGCTAAGCGTTTGGTGATGGCTTTGAGCGATAATTTGGGTCGATACGAGGATCATTTTGGCGAAATTTCATTGGAGGAGGGCAATGGTTTGCCGCCGCATACGGTTCCCTTTGGGTTTGGTGGTCCAACAGGGCAAGCATAGCTCGACACATGGCGTTTAAATTTGAGCAGAAAACCGAGAATTTGGCCACTGTGCGCGAGTTTACCAAGCGCATGGTTTGGTTTGGCGTTTTTGGGTTACTGTTCATTGTGGTGTCTTTGAGTATCGGCGCGATAGGGTATCGGTATTATGCTGACCTGAATTGGATTGATTCCTATTACAATGCGTCGATGATATTGACAGGCATGGGACCTGTTGCTGTTCTCACCACGGACAATGCAAAAATTTTTGCAACGGCCTATTCCATTTACAGTGGTGTGGCATTTTTAACTGCAGTGGGGGTGATGTTTGCGCCCTTGGTGCATCGTTTGTTTCATCGTTTACATATTGATTTAGAATAATTTATGGATAATACAATCAAAGAGAGACTTTTGGCTGCTTATGCGGCTCAACAGAGCAGAACTTATTATGCGGCGTGGCCAGAATCGCCCCGTGCGTATGCAGAGGATGGCATGGCGAAGGGATTGGCTGCGTTCCAGTCTTTATTGACACAAAATTTTACGGCGTTGTCGCAAACTGGCAGCGATGGCTGGGTAGGCGAAGAGGTGAGTCCTTATATGATGACCGGATTGGGCATTCAGTATCCTAAGTTTTCCGCGGCTACCTTGATTCAACAGGCCAAGGATGCGCAGCAAGTGTGGGGAAAGGCTTCGGCTGATCAGCGTGCGGCAGTTTTGTTGGATGCGTTGGATCGCGTGGCTGTGAAGTTTTTTGATATTGCCTATGCTACGATGCACACGACTGGACAGAGTTTTATGATGAGTTTTCAGGCCAGCGGGCCGCATGCAAACGACAGGGCGATGGAGGTGTTGTCGATGGCTTACCATGAGTTGAATCGTTTTCCTGCCGCGGTTGACTGGGTGAAGAACATGGGTAAGTTTGATTTGCAGTTGAAGAAGAATTATAAAGCGGTGCCGAAAGGCATTGCATTGGTGATAGGATGTTCAACATTTCCCACATGGAACACGGTGCCCGGTTTGTTTGGTAGTTTGATGACGGGCAATGCGAGCATCGTAAAGCCACATCCTAAGAGTGTGTTGCCAATCGCCATGGTGGTTGCCGAAATGCAAGCGGCCCTGCGGGCCGCGGGTTACCCCGAAACGGTGGTGCAGTTGGGTGTAGATACCTTGGCCAATCCGATCACCAAAGAATTGGCCGAAAACGAGGCCGTGAAACTGATTGATTATACCGGAGGTTCCGCCTTCGGCGATTATATAGAAACTTTGTCTGGTAAAACGGTATTTACCGAAAAGGCCGGTGTAAACTCCGTGATTTTGCAAGGAGCTACAGATCCAACGGCGGTGTTCGGGAATTTAGCCTTTGCAGCGAGTTTGTATAGCGGACAAATGTGTACAGCGCCACAGAATGTGTTTGTGTCTGCCGATGGAATCGATACTGCCGAAGGTAAAATGAGCTTCGATGATGTAGTCGCTGGCATCGCTCAGGCGGTGAAAGGGTTGGCTGAAAATCCCAAAATGGGTGCGGGTACATTGGGTGCCATTCAGAATGACATCACCACCCAGCGGGTAAAGTCCGTAGAAGCAGCGGCGGGTAGTTCAGTGGTATTGGCTTCAATGGCCATTGAGAACCCTGAGTTTCCTGATGCCCGGACGGCTTCCCCTGCGGTTATCGCCGTGGATGCAGCTGACATTGCGCAATGGAAGCATGAGTGTTTTGGTCCGATCGTTTTTGTAGTGAAAACCAACAGCCACGACCATAGTTTGGCCTTGGCCAAAGAGTGTGCGGCGAGTTTGGGTGCGATTACTTGCTCTTGTTACAGCAACGATGAATCATTCATGACGCAAGTAGAGGACGAAATGAATGCGGCTTTTACGCCTGTGAGTTTCAACTTTGGCGGCGCCGCATTTGTGAATCAGCATGCTGCGTTTAGTGATTTCCATGTGACAGGCGGTAACCCCAGCGGTAATGCGTCATTCACAGATGCACAATATGTGAACCGCCGTTTTGTTTGGGTGGGTAACCGACGTATGGCGTAACCACTTCGCAAAGTTAAATAGATAAAAACAAAGAGGGGGCCGCGCAGCGGCCCCCTCTTTGTTTTTATCACTAGATCGATTGAATCATCGAGTAGAATGAATGATGGATGTTGAAAAACGTGCTTATCGGCTCCGTTTGACCATCCAAACTTATTTCTTCGCAGTCAAAGAAATGTTCAAAGTGATGTCTTTGCTTACAACACCGTTCTGCAATTTCTTCTGCGCCGCCTCTGCCAAAGACATGTTGGCTTTGTCGTAGTTGATACCCCAATCCAAGCGATTGATCACCACTTTTGCGGTGGCTGTAACACCGTCGGCTACGGTCACCTTCGCTGGGAAAGAAATGTTCTTGGTTGAATCACGCAAGGTCAAGTTTCCACTGATGAAATGTGTATTGTCGCCATCCGCTTTAACCTCACACTGGGTGATTTCAAATTTGGCAGTTGGGAATTTGGCAGTGTTAAAGAAATCGTCAGCCGCCAAATGTCCGTGCAATTTTGTCAAGTACTCCGCAGGCAAAGAATCAGTGCATTTGATGCTGGTCATGTCGATGACGAATGAACCCGCAGTGATGTTTCCACCAGCCAAACTCAACGATCCTTCTTTGATGTTGATGGTACCATTGTGGTCGCCAGTGCCCACTGAGTGAGTACCAAACCAACCCAATTTGCTGCTTGCAGCATCAATGGTGTAAGTGGTGGCAGTTGAATCTGCTTGTGCTACTGAATCTGCCCCTGAAGCCTCAGTGGCGTTGCTGTTGCAAGCGCCCATTACCAAGGCAACTGCTGCAATTCCGGTGTAAAATATATTGTTTTTCATGTTTATTTGTTGCAACAAATGTATAGCTAAATTTTCTTTCGTCAATACGTCGTGTGAAAAAATTTGGTAAACGGACGATTATTTTTCTGCTTTCCAGATAATCTCTGTCCCGCCGTTTTTGTGATCCAAAAACCTAGCAAGTGTAAACAAGTAATCACTGAGTCGGTTTAAATATTTCACCACAAAACTGGGAACATCTTCAATGTCGCGAAGATGAACCACCAAACGTTCTGCCCGTCTACAAACACATCTTGCAACATGTGCCTGGGCTCCCTGCACAGACCCTCCAGGTAAAATGAAATTTTTCAACTCAGGTAAATCGGCAGTGAGGCGATCGATTTCCGTTTCTAACCGACCAATTTTCTCTTCTCCCAGTGCAGGCAAAGAAATATTTGAACCCGCTGCAGACGCCAAAAATGAGCCAATGGTAAATAGGTCGTTCTGAACCTCTGCCAGCAAAATCTCCTCTTGCTCGCCTTTAACATGGCAACGAATCATCCCGATGTGACTGTTGAGTTCATCTACAGTGCCATAACTCTCTACCCGGATATGATGCTTTGATACGCGTTCGCCGCCAATTAATCCTGTCTTTCCGTCGTCTCCGGCCTTGGTGTAAATCTTGAATCCCATGCTTGTGATAAAGGTACAAAGTTACCGTCCTTTTGTTTGGTTCAAGCAGGTTGAAAATCGGAAAATTATAAGTTCAACGATTCAGTGCCTGGCGCAAGATTTATCGCAAGCTCTTTTCGCTCAACGCACGGAAAGTGCTTTTGGCATTGGCATTCTCGTAGATGACTTGATAAACAGCATCGGCGATAGGCAATGTCAATCCGCGTTTGCTGCTCTTTGCATAGACCAACTTCGAAGCGTAGTACCCTTCCGCCACCATGTTCATTTCCAGTTGTGCGGCCTTTACTGAGTACCCTTTCCCCAACATGTTACCGAACGTTCGGTTTCTGCTAAACTGAGAGTAACAAGTCACCAATAAATCACCGAGATAGGCTGCTTCATTCACGTCTCGCTCCGCATTGGGGTCTATGGCATTGAGGAAAGCCTCCATTTCTCTAATGGCACAACTTGTATACAAAGCCAAAAAGTTGTCGCCGTAACCCAATCCATGGGCAATACCAGCCCCAATGGCATAGATGTTCTTCATTACTGCGGCATATTCAGCGCCCATCAAATCTTCACTGCATTTTACTTTGATGTACTGTCCCACCAACTGCTGTTTAATGGTTTCAGCAACATCCAGTCGGTTGGCGGCAACGGTGAGGTAAGATAGTTTTTCGGCAGCGACCTCTTCGGCGTGACAAGGTCCCGTGATGATGGCAATTTGGTCTGAAGGAATGTGGTGGTGCACCTCCAAATATTTGGCCATCACCAATTGCGTATTGGGTTCAATGCCTTTAATTGCTGAGACATACGTATGGCCTATCGGTAACGTAATGCCTTGCAGTCCTTGGTGTAAAAAAGCCGAGGGGATTGCCAAAATTATGGTTTCGCAAGTGTTGACCAACTCTTGCAAATCGGTACAAATGGTTACCCAATTGGGATGAACCTCAACACTGGACAAATAATCGGGATTGTGCAAATGTTCCTGAATGTATGCCGCCTTTTCAGGATTGCGAATCCACCATTTAACGGGACGACCTCCATCGGATATCATTTTCATCAAAGCCGTGGCCCAACTGCCACTACCAACGATCCCGATGGGCGATTGTCCTGCTGTCATTCTGTTTATTTAATGATTT
>JBJTNN010000061.1:0-4438 GCA_046074125.1 Bacteroidota bacterium | reverse complement strand
ATCATCTACCTAAAACCCAAGCACCGCAGGGCCGTTGAAAATAATCACACCGTAAAAAATGGTGAAACGATGCGGGATATTTCCCAAAAATACGGGGTGAAAGTGAAGCACCTTTACAAATTGAATCGCCTAGAGCCCGGTTTAGAAGTGCGCCCTGGCGAAATCGTGAACCTCAAAGAGAAGCGCGAAACACCTCCGGCGATTTTGGAGCGCAATGACAACCCAAACCAAGTAAACGCGGTAGATTTGATATTGAATCAGCGCACCATCAACAAAGAAAATCAACCCAAGGGAACGGTGTATGAGGTTCAAGCGGGAGAGACTTTGCAAGACATCGCCCAGCGCATGAATGTGACGGCTTTGGATTTGGCCAGATGGAATAATTTGGATGGATATACGGTGGCGGCCGGACAAATTCTGGTGCTGAGACCGAACGTGAAGATGAGTGAAGAAACCCAGGTAGACTACCGCAATTTCATGAGCAACACAGGATCTAGCAACAGTCCGCGAACCCACATCGTCATCCGCGGTGAAACCTTATTTTCCATCGCGCGTTTGTACCGGTTGCCGGTGGATTCTTTGGTGGCATGGAATCAGTTGGATGGAAAACCCCTGCTGGTAGACCGAAAATTATACTTACAGCGCGTCTCTGCAGCGGCGGCTTCGCCCTCGAAATCTGGCGCAAACGGACAAGTATTCGATGCCTATCATTTCGTACAACCCGGCGAAACCCTGTATTCCATTTCGCGGAAATATGGTGTGTCTGTTGATGAAGTAAAGGCTTGGAATCGATTAGAAACCAATCAAATAGAAGTAGGACAGCGATTGCGCGTTAGGCCGTGATCAAGTAGTGGGTAGAATTACCCATATTTTGTTGCAACACAATGTTGTGATTGCCCACGTCTGTGAGTCTGTCAAAACTGCCCTGAGGGTGGTAGATGCTTAGCAATTCGAGTCCGGCATGCAACGTAACGTCCAATCCCAGCATTTGCAGCGCGTCCATCAACGGCTGATGTCGGTTTTCTTTGTTGTCGATCACGCAGCGAAAATAGATGGCAGAGTTTTGCATCAGATTGCAACGCACTTTGTTCTCAGACAGCGATTGAAAGATTTGTTTTAGGTGGTCTTCGGCGATGAAGGTAAAATCGCGGGTGCGAATTTCAAGCAGCAACTGTTGGGCTTTGTGGATTTTACAGGGAACGGAAATGACACTGCTATCTGCACTCACTTTCGTGCCGGCCGCCTCTGGATTGATGAACGATCGCACATACAGTGGGATGCCATTGGCCTGCAACGGTTGAATGGTTTTGGGGTGAATGACCGAGGCGCCGTAATACGCCAATTCAATGGCATCGTTGTAGGTGAGTTCTGAAATGAGCGTGGCATTCTCGAATTTGTTGGGGTCGGCATTCATCACCCCGGCCACGTCTTTCCAAATGGTGATGGATTCAGCCCCCATCAGACTGCCAAAAATTGCGGCGCTATAATCGGAGCCCTCACGGCCCAGGGTTGTGGTTTCTCCTGAAAATCCCCGACCAATAAATCCTTGGGTAATGACCAGGTTTTTCTTGGCAATGGGCAACAAGCGATTTTTAATCACCTTTTCAGTTTCCGGCCATTGAACCCGCGCATCGCGATGGCGACTATCGGTCTGTATAAAGTTTCTGGCATCGATCCATTGGTTGGAGATTCTTTGCGATAGGAGGTAGTTGCTGACAATTTTGGTGGCCATCAATTCGCCATAGCCGATGATTTGGTCGTACAGAAAGTCATAATCTTCCTGCAAATTGGGGTTGTCTACAAAACATTCGAGCTCCAAATAAAGATTTCTGATATCGCTTACACCCACCAAATCGTCTTCGCCAAACAAGTCTTTGAGGATGCCATCATGGTATTCAAACACGGATTGAAGGGCATTGTTGGCCTCACCCGTATTGTGGTAACAGTGATGAATAACCTGCTCTAACGCATTGGTTGTCTTTCCCATAGCGCTCACAACGACCAATAGATTGCTGTTGCTGTGACTTTGGATGATTTGCGCCACATTTTTTACGCCTTGGGCATTTTTTACGGATGCGCCGCCGAACTTGAAGATTTTCATTGCTAAGGGAGATAGTCGGTTAATTCAGGTTTTTGTTGTTGTTTTGCAAAATAAATACCAATTGTCCTCATTCTTGATATGTCATATTCTAAAGTTATCACCCTCGAACAATACATTGTAGACCAGCAGGCACTTTATAAGGATGCCCAAGGTTCTTTGAGTAAGATTTTTCGCTCTTTGGAATTGGCGGCGAAGATGGTGAACCGCGATGTGCGCAAGGCAGGATTGATCGATATTTTGGGAAACCAGGGCTCCACCAACATTCAGGGTGAGGAGCAAAAGAAGTTAGACGTGATTGCCAACGACATTTTCATTGCCGCATTGAGTCGCAGTGGGGAAGTTTGCATGATCATTTCAGAGGAGAACGACGATGTTTACTTTGTAGAGGGCGCTGAAAATGAGAAGTATATCGTGGCGATGGATCCCCTAGACGGCAGTTCAAATATCGATGTAAATGCGAGCATCGGTACCATTTTTAGCATTTACAGCCGCAAAAATCCCATGGCGAAACCCACCATCGACGATTGTCTTCAAAAGGGCAAGCACCAAGTGGCGGCGGGCTATTTTATTTACGGTTCAAGTACGATGTTGGTATATTCCACAGGCGTGGGGGTGAATGGGTTTACTCTCGACGATAGCATTCAGGAATTTTGCTTGAGTCATCCCAACATTCAAACCCCTGCGGATGGCAAGATTTTCAGTGTGAACGAGGGCAATCTGGAGGATTTTCCCCAGGGCGTTCAAGAGTATGTTTCTTTTTGTAAAGCGAAGGATAAAGCCACGAGCCGACCTTATTCGGCCCGATACATTGGTTCGTTGATTGCCGATTTTCACCGCAATTTGCTGAAAGGCGGTATTTTCATTTACCCACCCACAGAGAAGTCGCCCAATGGCAAACTGCGTTTGATGTATGAGTGCAACACCATGGCGTTTTTGGCAGAACAAGCGGGCGGTGCGGCTAGTACGGGTTCCGAGCGCGTTTTGGACGTAAAACCCACCGAGTTACACCAACGTGTGCCCATGTTTGTGGGTTCAAAAAACATGGTTGATTTGGCGGTAGCGATGCTCAACGACGAGGTGGCTACTGCGGTTCTTGCATAATTAATTGCAAGATCTCCAACGATTGAATGGTTTTTCCGGGGATGATGTGCGTTTCGATGTAATCGACCAGTTTGCTCACCAGGAGCCTGCGGATTTTGGCTGGCGCAGTTTTTACTTCTCCCGATAATATTTGCGCCAAGCATTCGCAATGGTCTGCGTCGATGGTATTGGAAGGTATGCTGCGCGATGTGGCCGTGCTTCCCGATATAATGTCGAGTCCCAAAGAGATACTCTCGGCGTCTAATTGCAATCCATGCCCAGTGACTTCGCAAAATTCATACAAATACTGAATCGGTAAAATGGGCAGGTCTTTGCACCCATCGTTCAGTTTTTGAAACGTTGTTTTGGATAAATCAAACAGACTTTCTTCGGGTTGTTCTTCGTGCAGTACGTGGCTGAGCAATTCCAGGAAAAACCAACGCACTTGATCGTGAATGGGATAGTGGCTGTATCCCCAACCGGAGACCAATGATACTTCTTTGGCGCGCATCATGCCCTTGTTTTGTTTGTGAAAAACAATTTCTACCAGGGTGCCCGGTTGGAACAACGAATTTTTGTTTTGCTTGCCGTGCAATCCTTGGATGAGGAAGGGGAGTAGCCCAAATTCTCGGGTAAACAACTTCACCACCGCTGAATGGTCGGTGTAGGGGGTTCGCTTAACGACGATGGCTTCGGTTTTGACGAGCATCAGTCTACCCAGTCGGCCAAGAATAGGTTGGTGTCTCTGGTGCCGTGGTTGTTGCGATTAGAGCTGAAAATCAGTTGTTTGCCATTGGGGGAGAACATCGGAAAGGCGTTGAACATACTCTCGTTGGTGATGCGCTCAAGGCCGGTACCATCTTCATTGATCATGTACAGCTGAAAATCATAACCGCGCTTGCTGTGGTGGTTGCTTGAGAAGATGATTTTCTTTCCGCCGGGATGATAAAAGGGTGCCCAATTGGCTTTGCCCAATTGGGTTACTTGCTTCAAATCGCTGCCATCTACGTTGCAGGTGTAAATTTCCATGTTGGTGGGTTCAACCAAGCCGCGACTCAACAAATCTTTGTATTTGGTGATTTCCTCTTCGGTTTGGGGGCGGCTGGCGCGGAAAACCAATTTCTTGGAGTCTGGCGAGAAAAACGCACCGCCATCATATCCCAGGCCCGTGGTTACTTGTCGTTGGTTGCTACCGTCGATGTCCATGATCCACAATTCCAAATCACCACTGCGTGTGCTGGTGAAAACAATGGATTT
>JBJTNN010000060.1:0-8270 GCA_046074125.1 Bacteroidota bacterium | reverse complement strand
GCCAAACAACCTTTGGCGGTGCTTCCCTGAACCCACAGCGTATCGCCATTCTTCACCCGTACATTGGTGATTCCATCGAACGGGTTTTGTATTTGGTTGACTTTCTTTCCATTTTGAACGACCCAAGCATATTTTACCGCGATGGTATCGCAAAAATTTGAAAACCAAACGCTGCTGCCGCAAATTACATTGGGGGATAGGGTGTCCAAATTGTGTTTTATTTGGTTTGTCTGGATCGATTCAGCCACCCAATTCAAACTTTTCTGGGTAGTGCCACACACCGTTTGCGCTGAATCCAAAACCGCTACATTCACTTTGCCGTTCACCGCGGTGATATCAATGGGGAATTGTGCGGATTGTCCTTTGGCCACACCATTAATCCAGGTGTGATAACGCCCAGGCAAGTTGTCAAGGTTCAAGGTGGCCTGACTGCCTACACATAAGGGGGCGTTTGCCCAAGCAAGAGAATAGTCAATGGGTGTGCATGATTTGGTGGTGGCGGTAAATCGCCCAACGGGACTAATCCCACAGTCGTTGTTGATTGTGTATCGAACCCACAGCGAAACGGGTGATTTATCGGACCGAGTAGCCACAGACACCGAGGTGTCAATGCCATTGTTGCCCGATAACGTCCACGTTTTTCCGGAGTCTTTGCTGTAGCTGTAGGCCAATGCCAGTGGGTTGGCTTTCCAACGAAATACCACTTGGGTTAATTGTGAATCGATGCCCACCAGTTGGGGTGCAAGCGATGAATCAACCACCGCGTAGCTGAGTGATACAGGTACGCTCACACAACCATTGATGCCCTTGATCCAAAATCGCTCTTTGGGGTTGCTGCTGCGGGCGGTGGTTTTGATGAGGGTATCGCCAGAAAAAGGTCCAGACGCACCAATCACAGAAACCGAATCGCCCTTCGACAAGACCGCTTTCCAGGTAACGGTACTGTTTGCGCAATACGCCGATTTGGGCTGATACAAACTTACGTTGGCAACGGGTTTGGGGTTGACCAAAATCTTGATGGGGTCTGTAAGTGTAGAGCATCCTTCCAAGCTTGTGGCTAAGTTGAAGTAAGAGCCTGTATCCTTCAAAAAGATGGTGGTTTTGGTGCTGTTGTTGTGAATCCACTTTTGCTTGTACAATGTGGCGTTCAAGGCGGCCACGGTCACTTTCAAAGAATCCCCTCCGCAAATGGTGCTGGTTCCCTTTGGGGTGGTGCTGGCCTTTGGCGGTGAGGTGTAGGTGGTAATGTTGAGTGTAACGGTGTTTGATTTTCCGTAGGCGTTGGTGGCAGTAAATAGGATGGTGTGCTTGCCGGCGGTGAGCGTCAGGGTTGGGCTTTGCGCCGTTGATAAACGGGTATTGGCGCCGGTGGCGGGTTTTTCCTCCCACAAAAAGGAAGAGGGTGAATTGGTGGCGCTGCCTTCGAACTTGGTGCCGTTGGTGCAGGAGACTGGGTCGGCAACTTTCGCCGATGCAACGGGCAACAGGGTTGAGGGGGTTATGGTGAAGTCCTTTTTATAAATGTAATCGCCATTGTCGCTGCCGTTGTTGTTGGTAGAATTCAGGTTTACAAAGAACTTCACTTTGCCAACATTGGTTGCGGGGGCTTTCCATTTGAAGGTCCAAGCGGTGCTGTCGGTGCCCACTTTCGATGATCCTGTGGTTGTCTGTCCGATGTAATACCTTGTTTTTCCGCCGATGGAAGTGGAGCTTGTACTGGTTCTGCTGTCGGCCGTTGAAAAAGTTCCGGCGGCGGCATTGGTGGTATCGAGGGCGGTTAACTGGAAGCCAAATTTTGAAATGCTGGTTTCCGCGTAGGTGATTGTAATGGTATAGGTAGAATCGGGGAGGTATCCGGTGCTGGGGATGTTGCTTTTCATGCGGATGCGATTCCATTGGGTTCCGGAGGTGACGAGGCTGTACGATGCGTGACAGCTGGTGCAATTGCCTTCGGAGATGGCGCCGGTGTAGCCGGGACTCGCACCGCTGGTGTAGGATATCACGTCGCGAATGAGGGCAACGCTGAGAATCAAGAACAAGTATTTGATGTATTTCATAGGGCGATGGTGGTTAGAGCAAAAATAGGCGGTATTCGTTGCTCGGTTGGTTTGGATTTTGTCAAACTTGAAAATGAAACAAATCTACGCGTGGATGGTTGTATCGAAAGTCATGGTTATTTTCGATCCGATGGGATTGGTAGTTTGTCGTTCCGTTCCCGAGAATGGTCGATGCGGCCCGCAGGGCCGCATCAATATCGCTATCTTTGCATTTATGAATCAATGGATTGCTGCAAGCTTGCTGATTTTGGGTGTCTCAGCCCCCTTGCAAGGACAATCGGTGCGCTACAATTTAGAGCAATGCATCGAGCAAGCGCTCAAGCAAAATATCGATGTGCAACTCTCTATGCTGTCGGAATCGCAAGCCGAATTGTCGATGAATCAAGCCAAAAGCGGATTTGCCCCAGATTTGAGTGCGTCGGCCGGACAGTTTTATCAATCCGGACGTAGTATCGACCGATTTACCAACCAATTTGTGCAGTCTACCATTGGGTCGAACAATTTTCAATTGCAAGGTTCGGTGTTGATTTATGGTGGTGGACAAACCCAGAATAATTTCAAACAGGCCAAAAGCAATTGGCTAGCCTCGCAAGCCGATTTAGACGCGGTGAAGCTATCGGTTATCCTCCAAGTTTCTGGTGCATATGTGCAATGTTTACAATCACAAGAAGCGGAGAATGCCGCGCAAAACGCTGCCTCGGCGAGTCAGGCGCAATTGGAACGCGGACAAATATTGTTTGATGCAGGCGGAAGCAACCGTGGGGTGTTGTTGGGATTGAAAGCCCAGCATGCCAATGATTTGGCGACATTAACCGCGGCCCAAAACAACAAGAATGTGGCCCTGCAAAACCTCAAACAGCTGATCCGGTTGCCCCAAAATCAAGTGCTGGAGCCCGTGACTGAGTCGCTGGGAAACATAGAAGCACCATTTCCATACAGTGCGCAGCAATTGGTAGATTCGATCTTATACAAACGCCCCGATTACAGAGCGGCCAAATATCGTTTGGCTTCTGCAGAGTTTGGGTTGAGGTCTGCCAAAGGCGCTTTGCTACCCACATTGAGTTTGGGTGGTAATTTGAGTACTGTATACTCAGACAATGCCAAAAATGTGGATGGGGTAAATCTCGCCGGTTTTTCACCCATTGGTCGGGTTCAGGGTACCAACGAAATTGTGGAAGCCCCCAAATTTGATTACCAAATGAGTACCATTGGTTTCGGGGAGCAGGTAAAGAATAACTTCGGTCAATCGCTTGGCGTGAATTTGAATGTGCCCATCTATTCGGGGATGCAGCGACAGAATCAAGTGAAATCGGCCGATGTCAATGTCATGCGCGCAAAATTGAATTTGGATCGCATCGAACAGACCGTTCAAAATGAAGTGCTGTCGGCCTACAACAACTACCAAAATGCGGAAAAGCGATATACTGCCAACAAAGAAAGCCACGAATTGCAAAAGCAAAATGAGCAATATGTGAAACAGCGGTTGGATGCGGGTGCGGCTTCCTATTTCGAATACCAAGTGGCGTATGCCAATGCACAATCGGCCTATCAGAATTTTATCTCCGCCAAATATGAGCGTGCTTTTCGCCGACTTGTATTGGAATTCTATCTTTCTCCCAACGTAAATCCCAACGCGGTAGCGCCTGAAATGCCATCGCTCGATAAATAATTACATCGCAAAGAATCAACCCATGACAAAAAAACGCATACTCTGGATTTCTCTCTCGGCTTTGGTCGTGCTCATCATTTTGGCCGTAGTATTCAAAGGCGGTAAGAAGGATTTGGAAGTGGAAACGGCCAAGGTAGAATCGCGCACCATCACAGAAATCGTGAGTGTTACCGGCAAAATTCAACCAGAAAGTGAAGTGAAAATCAGTGCCGATGTGAGTGGTGAGATCATTGATATGTTGGTGCATGAGGGAGATAGTGTAACGAAAGGACAGCTGCTTTTGCGCATCAATCCCGAATTGTACGAAACAGCGATGTCGCAGTTGAAAGCCAACCTCGACAATGCAAAAGCGGCATTGGCCGGTGCTGAAGCGCAGAGTATCAAGGCGAAATCGTCTTTTGATCAGGCCAATACGAACTTCAAACGTCAGCGCAAATTGTACGATCAGAAGGTCATCAGCGACCAAGAATGGGAAAATGCCCAGTTGCAATACGAAGTGGCCAAAGCCGATTTTGAGGCGGCCGGCAAATCGGTGTTGGGCAGCAAATACAACGTACAGAGTGTGGCCGCGCGTTTGGAGGAGGGAAAGCGCAACCTGGGTAGAACCAGCATCTACGCACCGGCATCGGGCATCGTGACACATTTAACCTCTGAAAAAGGCGAGCGTGTGGTGGGTACAGCGCAAATGGCGGGTACCGAGATCATGCGAATTTCCAACATGCAAATGATGGAAGTGCAGGTGAATGTGAACGAAAACGACATCGTAAGGATTCATCGCGGGGATAGTGCCGATATCAAAGTGGATGCGTACGACGGTCGGGTCTTTAAGGGTGTGGTTACAGAAATTGCAAACTCTGCCGTGTTCAACACCGCCCAGAATATGAGCGATCAAGTAACCAATTTTGTGGTGAAGATTCGGTTGGTGCCATCGAGCTACCAAGATTTGATGAAAGAGGGTGAATTCCCTTTTTTGCCGGGGATGACCGCCAGTGTAGATATTCAAACGAAGTCGAAAAGCGGGGTAGTGTCGGTGCCCATTTCCGCAGTGACCACGCGCAATCCTACGGTGGGTAAAGACGGAGACAAGGTTACTGAGGCCAAAACGGGTGTGCAAACTTGGGTTTTCCTCTACAATGGTGGCAAAGCCAAAGCCGTTGAAGTAAAAACAGGGGTGCAAGACTTGGATTTTTATGAAGTGGTGAGCGGTTTGAAGGTAGGCGATGAAGTAGTGTCGGGCCCGAGTATGTCTATCGCGAAGACCTTAAATGATGGCGATAAGCTGAAGAAGAAAAAATAATTTTACACAAAATGCCCACCTGGGGGTGGGAACTCTTACACAAAATTGTAGTTTTGTAGTGTTGCTAGGTTCGACGGTGGATGGCAAATCCATTTCGATGAAAAGGGAACTTCGGTGAAATACCGAGACTGTACCCGCAGCTGTAACTCCATATCAATCAAACGGTTGATGTATTTTTTGGGCCTCTAATGCCACTGTTGAAAAACGGGAAGGCGCCCAAGAAGGAGAAGTCAGAAGACCTGCCTGGAAACACCATTGCACGCTTTCGGGAATAAAGGCGCGGCGAGGACAGGAGGGCTTTCCCTTTTTTACTCCCCATATTCCAGAATTCGTGTCCATGAATGCCATGTTTGCCTTGGGCTGGATATCGATATTGGGCGCATTCAGCGCTTTAACGCCGGAGGGGGATACCTTGCAGCGCGTGGTGTTTTCTGACGAAAAGCCACACGATACCGTTTACATTCGTACACAACGGATTGATTTTGCCACGATTGGTCGGGTGGTGAGGAATTTTTCCTCTGGCGACAACGACCAATTGCTGACATCGGTGATGCAGGATGCGGGGGTGTTTTTCAAGCAATATGGGGTAACGGGTAGTAGCACCATTTCTCGCAGGGGCGCGGATGCCAATCAAACACAAATCAATTGGAATGGATTGCCAGTGAATAATCCCATGTTGGGGATGAGTGATTTCAATACGTTGATGAGTTGGGGTTGCGGGGAGATGTTTTTGGTGGAAGGGGGCAATTCAGCCGTGGTGGGCAGTGGCAGTATGGGTGGTACCTTGTTCATGCGCAATGGGTTGCATTTTTTGAATGCGGTTTCACCGAAGGCCACCCAAACGCAGTCTAAGTTGTTGGGGACTGTGGGGTCGTTTGGAGAGCGAAATTTGGCTGCCGATGTGCAGGTTAGCGGTCGCGACAAATATTTCTCTGTAAGTACTGCGAGTTATCAGCACCGCAATGCCTTTGTGTTTGAAGATTTGGGGTTGGAATTGCCCAAGCGAAAAATGGAGAATGCGATGAGGTCGCAGCAGATGATGCGCTTGGTGACGGGCATGAAAACGGGCAGGAGTCAATGGCGGGGTGTGTTGGAATGGGCGGGGATGTCGCGACAATTGGGTTTGGCGATGGGTTCGTTGCAACCTTTGGGGAAGCAGTTGGATGTGAATTTGCGTGGTTTGATAGAGCAGCAGGTAACGTTGGGTGGCGGTTTTTCATTGTTGCAGCGGTTGGGCGGGGTGATGGATCAAATTGATTATTACAGTACGCCGGATGATACCATGGGGAGTTTGAGCAGGGGGAATACGTTGCATTATCAGAACGAATTGTATTACAGCAAACGGAGTTTGCGGGTATTGTTGGGGACCGATTTTCAATATCAATCGGCGCATACTGAATATTACTTGGGTTGGTCGAGAAGATCATTGCCCGCCTCTTTGTTGGGTGTTTATTGGTCGCACCGAAAATGGTCGGCCGTGGGCAATGCGCGTTACGAATGGAACGAGCGCATGCCCACGGCCGGGATGTCGCTCCAGTTCCAGGCCAGCCGCAGGCTGGCCTGGAAATCCAATGTGCATACATCGTTCCGACGTCCAACCCTTAACGACCTTTTCTGGGTCAGTGGGGCAGCGTTGTCTCCCCTGAAGTCAGAAAGAGGCTGGGGCTCAGAAATGGGCTGCGTCTATCAATCCAATGCCAGCCATTGGCGCAAATGGCAACTTGTTCAAGTAAAAGCTGAACTAACCGCCTACTACCGCGAACTCGATTACCCCATCCTGTGGGTGCCCGCCGGAGCGGTGTGGCGTGCCACCAACCTGTCCGGCGGGGGTAAGTATGCCGGTGCCCAACTGTCGGTCCTGGCACAATTTGCCCTACTTCAATCTTCGTTCGCCCTGCAATTGAACGTTGACCGTGTCCAAGCCCGCGTAAAGCAAGCCCAAAATGCGCCCGAATACCAGCAGATTTTCGTGCCGCCCTACAATGGTAACCTTTCCCTGAATTGGCATCGTCCCAAACACCAACTGTCGGTCAACGGCCAATGGGTTGGACCGCGTTTCATTCAAACCGATAACTTGGCAAACCTTCCGCCGTACACCCTGTGGAATGCGCAATGGCGCCGAATTGCCCTGTTGAATCAGAAAGGCATCGCCCTAGACCTAGGCTTGCAATGTCAAAATATGATGGGAACCCGCTACCAAAGTATGCCCGGAAGACCCATGCCCGGACGTTCGTTTAAGCTGACGCTGTGGATCAAACACCAATCACCCAAATCGAAATAAAAACAATATGAAAAAATATGCACTCTTTATGGCGGCAGCCTTCACCCTGGTAGGCGCTACCCATGCACAATTTATCAGCGAAGGCTTCGAAGAAGTTACGCTGGATTCTGGTAACGTTATCAATGGAAGCAAAGGTGAAAAGGAATTTAAATTTCGCACCGTGTTAAACGCCTATGGACCCAAAATGCCCATTCAATACGATACCTCTTGGGGAGGTTATTGGTCGGGCGGATGGGCCATCTCCAAACAAATCGATGGCTCAACCGGTCCATCCGATTTTATGAAGCATCTGTATTGCGCTAAACCGGCCTTTGGAGCGGAGAGAAATGCCAATGGAAAATTCATCGGTAAAGCGTTCGCCGTGGGAATGAATGGCACGTATTTGTTGCAAAATGGAACTGTTTGTGAAGGAATTCTTTCGATCGATGTGGCCAATTCAACCTATGCCTACAACTCCATGAAAAATGGCGATAATTTCGCCAAGAAATTTGGCGGCTCTACAGGCAATGACGCCGATAGTTTTGTGTTGAACATCAAGTTTTTCGTAGATACCCAATTCGTGAATAGCAAGCGTGTTGTATTGGCTGATTTTCGCTTTGCCGACAACGCAAAAGACTACATTTTGGATTCTTGGCAAACCGTGAATTTGCCTACCTATTTCCCTGAGGGATTTGTAGATAGCATTTCATTTGAGTTGGAAAGTTCAGATAACGGTCAGTTTGGAATGAATACCCCCGGATTTTTCTGTGTAGACAACATTGTTTACGGTCATTGGCTCTCTGCGAAGAAATTGAACACCCTACAAGCCAAAGTCTTCCCAAATCCGGCCAAAGACGTGGTAGAAATTCAAACACAACACCCAGCCAAAACCATCGAAGTGATCGATGTCGCCGGAAGAACCATGCTGTTTCAACCTTGTGATGGTAGCTCAAATACCCTGAATGTGAGTCGCTTTGCGCTGGGTAC
>JBJTNN010000059.1:0-3219 GCA_046074125.1 Bacteroidota bacterium | reverse complement strand
CAAAGCCAAATCCATGGAAACAACTGTGTATGTTCCGAAGAACAAAGTGAGGGTGGTTACGGCTGCCAGCTTGTTCGATGGTCACGATGCCGCAATCAACGTAATGCGTCGCATCATTCAATCCACCGGTTGCGAGGTGATCCATTTGGGTCACGACCGCAGCGTGCAGGAGGTGGTAGAAACAGCCATTCAAGAGGATGCCAATGCCATCGCCATGACTAGCTATCAGGGCGGTCACAACGAGTATTTCAAGTATATGTACGATTTACTCAAGGAACGGGGTGCGGAGCATATTAAAATTTTTGGCGGCGGCGGCGGTGTGATTTTGCCGGAGGAGATTAAAGAACTCATGGATTACGGCATTACGCGGATTTATTCTCCCGACGATGGGCGTGCCATGGGTTTGCAGGGTATGATCAATGATTTGGTGATGCAGTCTGATTATCCCACAGGCAATGCATTGCAACAGGAGCAGCAGTTGTTGAATGCGGGGGTGGAAGGCAAACGGGCCATCGCGCGGTTGATTTCAGCAGCAGAAAATTATCCCGAGCAACATCAGGCGGTATTGGACGGATTGCGCAGTCAAGCCAAGGGGTTAAAAACTCCGGTATTGGGCATTACAGGCACTGGCGGTGCAGGGAAAAGTAGTTTGGTGGATGAGTTGGTACGCAGGTTCCTCGCTGATTTTCCAGAGAAAAAGTTGGCCATCATATCCATTGACCCATCGAAAAGAAAAACGGGAGGGGCTCTGCTGGGCGACCGTATTCGCATGAATAGTATCAACCAAGACCGCGTGTACATGCGTTCGATGGCTACACGTCAAGCCAATTTGGCGTTGAGTTCGCACGTAGACGATGCGGTGAGTATTTTGAAAGTGGCGGGGTATGATTTGATTGTTGTAGAAACCAGCGGAATTGGTCAGAGCGATACAATGATCACCGAGCACAGCGACGTGGCTTTGTATGTGATGACGCCAGAATATGGTGCGGCTACGCAGCTGGAGAAGATCGACATGCTTGATTATGCCGATGTGGTTGCATTGAACAAGTTCGACAAACGCGGTGCTTTGGATGCGTTGCGCGATGTACGGAAGCAATTCCAGCGCAACCATAAATTGTTCGATACTGAGGTTGATTTGATGCCAGTATTTGGCACAATCGCGTCGCAGTTTAACGACCCTGGTATGAACAGTTTATACCGGAGGTTGATGGATACCATCGCCCAGAAAACTGGGGCGGCTTTGGGAAGTCAGTACGCCTCGGGCGCTGAGATGAGCGAAAAAATCTTCATCATTCCCCCACACAGAAATCGTTATTTGAGTGAAATCGCGGAGAACAACCGCCAATACGATGAACAGGCGCGTGCGCAGCGAAAAATCGCCCAGCGAATGTATGCCTTGACGGAGTCGATTCAACAATTGAAAGAGAGCGGTGCCTCTGTGGATTTGACGTCGCAGTTGGAAGTCGAATTGGCCAAGGTATCGGCGGAATTAAACCCGAAGAACAAGGCTTTGGTGGAAGGTTGGAGCGGGGTTCGGGCTCTATACAAAGCGCCAGAATACGTATTCAAGGTGCGCGACAAAGAACTTCGGATGGCCACCCATACCGAGAGTTTGAGTCATACCCAGGTGCCAAAAATCAGCACGCCCCGTTATGAGGCTTGGGGTGATTTACTGCATTGGCAGTTGCAAGAAAACGTGCCAGGTGAGTTTCCTTACACCGCAGGGATTTATCCGTTTAAGCGCGAGGGAGAGGATCCAACCCGCATGTTTGCTGGGGAAGGCGGACCGGAGCGAACCAACAAGCGGTTTCATTACGTGAGTTTGGGTATGCCTGCCAAGCGGTTAAGTACGGCGTTCGACAGTGTTACTTTGTACGGACGGGATCCCCATACACGTCCTGATATTTATGGAAAAATTGGCAATGCCGGGGTGAGTATTTGTTGTTTGGATGATGCCAAAAAACTGTACTCGGGCTTCAATTTGGCGGATCCTAAAACTTCGGTGAGTATGACCATCAACGGTCCGGCGCCGATGCTGTTGGGATTCTTCATGAATGCGGCCATTGATCAGCAATGTGAATTGTATATCAAGTCGGAAGGGTTGGAAGATTCGGTGAATGCGAAAATTGATGCCATGTATGCGGAAAAGGGGTTGGCGCGACCTAGGTACAACGGTCCGTTGCCTGAGGGTAATGATGGGTTGGGATTGATGTTGCTGGGTGTAACGGGCGAGGATGTGTTGGAGAAGGCCAAGTACGAAGAGATCAAAGCGTGGACCTTAAGTCAGGTTCGCGGAACGGTTCAGGCCGATATTTTGAAGGAAGACCAAGCGCAAAATACGTGTATTTTCAGTACCGAATTTGCGTTGCGTTTGATGGGTGATGTACAGCATTACTTCATTGCCAACAAGGTGAGGAATTTTTACAGTGTGAGTATCAGCGGATACCACATTGCCGAGGCGGGAGCCAACCCCATTACGCAGTTGGCTTTTACGTTGAGCAACGGATTTACTTACGTTGAATACTACTTGAGTAGGGGCATGCACATCGATGATTTTGCACCCAACTTGAGCTTCTTCTTTAGCAACGGGATCGACCCTGAATACGCGGTCATCGGTAGGGTGGCGCGCAGAATCTGGGCCAAGGCCATGAAGTTGAAATACGGTGGGAATGCGCGTTCTCAGATGTTGAAGTATCATATCCAGACCAGCGGACGCAGTTTGCACGCCCAGGAGATTGATTTCAACGACATCAGAACCACTTTGCAGGCGCTGTATGCGATTTACGACAACTGCAACAGTTTGCACACCAATGCATACGACGAGGCCATTACAACACCTACGGAGGAGAGTGTGCGCAGGGCGATGGCCATTCAGCTGATCATCAACCGGGAATTGGGATTGGCGAAGAATGAGAATCCTTTGCAAGGAAGCTTCATCATAGAGGAGCTCACGGATTTGGTGGAAGAAGCGGTGTTGTCTGAGTTTGATCGCATTACCGAGCGCGGCGGCGTGTTGGGGGCGATGGAAACGATGTATCAACGCGGAAAAATCCAGGAAGAGAGTTTGTACTACGAAACGTTGAAGCATACCGGTGAGTTTCCGATCATTGGGGTGAATACTTTCCTGAGTTCTAAAGGGTCGCCCACGGTGTTGCCGGGTGAGGTGATTCGCAGTACCGATGAGGAGAAGCAATTCCAAATTCAGAAGGTAGCCAATCA
>JBJTNN010000058.1:0-3301 GCA_046074125.1 Bacteroidota bacterium | reverse complement strand
TTCCATTGGCTGGGTCAGACCATGCCCACGTACCGGTGTAGCCACTGTGTCCGAACAATGTGCCCGGGGCGCCTTCAAATACATTGGCCTTGTTGCCCTCTTTGCCATTGGGTTTGTCGAATCCCAACCCGCGATACCCTTTTTTTGTGGGCCCTGCGTGAATTTTGGTAAATAAATCAACCGTGGTGGGTTTCAACATAAAACTACCCATTTTGCTTGAATATCCGCGTTCTTGAAACAAATACATGAGCTTGGCCATGTCCATGGCTGTTGAAAATAACCCCGCGTTGCCCGCAACGCCCCCCAACATCATGGCGCTGGGGTCGTGCACTATCCCCCGAACCTCACCCCGAGGCCACAGAGAATCAATCAAAGTTGGCGCTATTCTGTGGGGTGGAATACCGTGCTCCAAGGGCTTGAAACTGGTGTTGGTCATCCCAATGGACCGATAAAAATCACCATTGATCAACGATTGCCAAAGGGCAGGGTTTCGTTGCTCAACCCACTTTGCCAACAAAATCATGTTGATGTCGCTGTAAACATAAGATTTATTGTTAGACGGCTTGGTAGACAAAATCCACTTCCATGCAGAATCAGACCATCTCTTTTCCAAACATTGTCCCATCGAAATTTCGAATTGGGTTTGAATATTGTCGTTCTCACAAACCACGAGCGAAGGGTTGGTTGTATTTGCCTCATGCAATTGACACCCCACAGACTTAGCGCCCATTTTCAAGGCTCTTTGCTGCATGGGTAGGAAAGGGGGTAAACCACTTTGGTGGGTCAGTAACTCGCGAAAAGTGATGGACGAGAGTGCTTTGTTTTGCGACGACAGTTCTGGCCATGTTTTGCCGATAGGTGCATCAAGGTTTAATCCTTTGGTATTCTCATATTGCTTCATGAAAGCCAAGGTGGTGGCTGCGATTTTGGTGATTGAAGCAACGTCGTAAATATGGTCCTGGGTGGTTGGAATCTCATTTCCGTGTAAATCCTTGACAGTTCCCACATTGATGTTGGCCGCAATGCGACCGTCCTTCAGAACCACCAGTTGCGCAGAGGGAAACAGTTCCCTTGCCAATCCTTCGCGCATCAATGAATCCAAAACGGCGTGTAATTCGGGATCGTAACCGTGAATATGGCCATGAGCATAGTCGATGTCGTCAATGTGGGCGTTTTGACTGCTGCTCCAATTTTCTTGTAATTGCGTCAATCCGATGTTGTTTGTGCCGTAATGATGCGATTTGCCGAAGACCATCCGCAATGCGCTGTTGATTGTGTATGGGTTGTATTCGTGCGCAATGAAAATATTACAGTTGTTGTGCACGCTTAACAAGGGCTGTACCGCGTATTGATGTCCAAAATGGATGTAAAAATCGCTGAAGCCAAGGTGGGCATGCTCAAGGTTTTTCTGGGGGTTGTTGGAATGTTGAAGGGGACCTTTTGCAAGAACCCGTGTCCACGGTTGGGGGATCGCGCGTGATTTCAATTTCCAGGTAGGCCAATCGAGTCCAACAAATAATCGGGTGTTATTGGCAAGTTTGGATAGTGTAGTATCGATGCGTGTACTGTCCGCGTTCCAAGGCAATAAAGTGGTTTGAATGCTGCCCAATCGAAACTGTTGCAAGTGTATTGGAAGGAGAATCGGAATGCTATCCCCAATAACAATCAGTTGCAGTGTGTCGTTCGTTGAACCTGCGTCCAAAAATGTTGGTTTGAACGAGCTGTGTTTCACATCACAAGAAAGGTTTGAATGCCGACAATAAATCATCGATTCATCAGCCACTTCTTGGCCATATAAATTGTTGAATTTGGCTTTGATTTGTTCCAAATCGCTGAGCAGATTGTTGGGGTTGACAAAGCGGTTTTCGAAAAGACCCAAATCATATTTTGTTGCCAATAAACGAACGACGCGTGACGCGATCTCTACACTGTCAATCTCCCCCTTTTTCTTTGCCTTTTCCGCGGAATCCAAAAACCCAACAACATCCTCGGGGAAAAGGATGATATCGTTACCTGCCTTTAATGCCATCAAAGCAACATCGGCAGGACTTCCCATTTTTGCTACACCCTTCATGTTGAGGGCGTCTGTGATAATCAATCCTTGAAATCCCAGTTCTTGACGAAGCCATTTTTTAACAAAAAACGGGGAAATGGAGCAGGGTAATTTTGAAGTGTCAATGCTAGGTATTCTGAGGTGGGCGACCATCACAGAGGCTACGCCTTGCCTCATTTGTTTGATGAAAGGCGGAAGATCGTTTTGCTCGAAGTCAGATTTGCTTTTTAGCACCACCGGCAGATCCAAATGTGAATCGGTTTTGGTATCGCCATGTCCCGGAAAATGTTTGGCCGATGCAAGTACGCCCCCAGTTTGAAGTCCTTCTGTTAATCCACTTCCCAAGGTAGAAACTTCATCGGAATTGGATCCAAAACTCCTGAATCCTATGATTGGGTTGTTAATCTCGGTATTGACATCTACGGAGGGAGCGAAATTGATGTGAATTCCCAATCTTTTACACTGGGCAGCCATGGACAGACCCATTTGATAGGCGAGCTGTCTATTTCGCGTTGCACCCAACGTTAGTTGGAAAGGATATTTTTCCATGCCGGTCAAACGCATCGCCGGACCCCATTCGCCATCGATGCCAATTAATAGTGGAATTGCAGATTCTTGCTGGTAAAAATTTGTGAGATACACCTCGCTGAGAGGGTTGCCTTGGAAGAAAATAATGCCCCCAACACCCAGCGTTCTGATTTGATACAATAATGATCGCTGAAACTTCGACGAATCCGAGGGTTCATCAACGATGGATTCCTTGGACCAAGCCGGTACCATGAGGGTTTGTGCGAGTTGCTGTCGGAAAGTAAGGGTAGAAACGAATTTTTCTGCAAAAGCGAGACCTTCCTGACTATGGTAAAATCCACGACTGAAATCCCGTTGTGATTGTGCTTTTACCCCGATCGGACCAATTCCTATGAGGCATAGCAATACAATCACCCAGTTTTTTACCATTCTACAAAACAACGAAATACCTTTCACTACGCGGAAAATTTTTCTCCCTCAAAGATGTGGAAAACGAGGGTTTACTTTCCGATATTGCGCCAAACAAAAAAAAATCGAGGTGTCAAGCCACGATTTGTCAGGTAATATTGTCTAACCCAAGCATTAGGCAATGTAACATGTACTTAACAAACTCGAATGACGGAACAAGAACTGGTAGATGGATGTATTCGCGAAGATCGAATTTGCCAGCGCGAGTTATGGAATCGCTACTCGAGAAAAATCATGTCGCTTTGCCTGAGA
>JBJTNN010000057.1:0-2806 GCA_046074125.1 Bacteroidota bacterium | reverse complement strand
GTGTGAGTACAAAGCAAATCACCCAGAGGATGAGGAATAGTTCTGAATTAAAACTCTGCATGGTTGATATTAGCCTTCAAAGTTAAGCAAGTCACGCATACCAAACACGCCCGATTTACCGCAAACCCATTCGGCGGCAAGTACTGCGCCACTGGCAAACCCCAAGCGACTTTTGGCCTCATGCTCAAATTTGATGATGTCTACCTCGCTCTCAAATGTTAAAATGTGGGTTCCTGGTACTCCTGGCAAACGTTTGGCAACAATGGGCAATGCCTGTTTGTCTGTTTCTAGCGATGCATTTTTATCCTCCGATAACACCCATCGATTCAACGCATTTGACTCTTCAAGAACGGTTTCGGCCAATGTGATTGCAGTGCCACTGGGTGCATCTTTTTTCTCGGTGTGATGAATTTCTTCGATACTCAGTTGGTAGGGTTGATGGTTCATCATGCGCGTTAGTTTTCGACTCATTTCAAAGAATAGATTTACGCCTAAACTGAAATTGGTGGCTGTAAATAAGGTGCCGTTTTTCTCAAGGCAAGTAGATTTCACCCTTTCGTAATCTTGATACCATCCGGTGGTCCCAGAAACAACGGGAATTCCATGATTGATACATGTGAGTAGATGTGAAACAGCCAAGTGGGGGCTGCTGAATTCAATGGCAACATCGGCAGGGAGCACTGTGTCATGATTGAACGGGGTGGTTGAATTGTATCGAGCGACAATTTCATGTCCTTTTTCCACCGCCAATTTTTCTATGATTTGGCCCATTTTTCCGTATCCGATCAACAGTATTTTCACAACACAAACCTAATGGTTTTTCTAGGGCTTTGAGTGTATTTACACCGAAAAATGGATGGAATTCTACGAAAAAAATGCAATTTTGTGGCTGTATGGGAAAGAAATGGATTTGGGTATTGTTGTTGCTTCTTTTTTCGCTTTTTGGTTTGAAACTGTGGCTCCTTCCCAATTGGTATTCAACCAATGAAATGAATGTATTGTTGAAGTATGATGCGCCTATTTCCTCCGCCCAGTTTGATTCTTTGGTTGAGGAGAAGACTGGATTGTCAACACCACTTTCATTGTCAAAAATCGCAATTTGGAAAGGGTTGAATTTGACTGCAGCAGGTACCACGACCTTGGTGATCCGTCCCAAAACAAGCCTGTGGAGCACAATCAAGTTGTTGGTTAAATACCAACGGGAGCAAAAAATGGTGACAATCCTAAGCAATTGGGATTACAATCAATTTTTAAAACAACTGTCCAAACAGTTTGAATGGTCTCCCACAGAATTGGGGGAAGAATTGATGGATCCCACCAACCACAAACGTTGGAATGAGCAAACTTGGCTGAAAGGCAAGGGGTTGGACTCTTACAATTGGCAAGCCATCGCAATTCCGAATTCTTACATGTTCAAAAGAGAAGCAAAACCTGTCCAAGTTTTGGATCGATTGGTGAATGAAGCCCATGACTTTTGGACGAAAGAGCGCATGTTGGCAGCCGAAAAATTGGGTATGAGTCCGGTAGAAGTGATAACATTGGCCTCCATCGTAACCAAAGAAAGCAACCACATACCTGAATACGGGAAAATTGCGGCAACCTACAAAAACCGACTTAAAATCAACATGCTATTACAAGCTGACCCAACCGTGGTTTTTGCCCGAGGCAGGTCGGGGAGGGTGTTGTTGAGAGATACCAAAATTGAATCACCCTACAACACTTATATTCACAAGGGATTGCCAATTGGTGCATTGTGCATCCCCAGTGTTAATGCCATAGATTCTGCTTTGTTCGGTTCATCATACCCGTATTTGTATTTCTGTGCGAAGTCCGACCTTACGCCACAACACGACTTTGCTGTTTCTCTCAACGAGCACAACAAAAACGCCCAGCGTTACCACCGGGCGTTGAATGAATATCAAAGAAGAAACCGATAGATTAGTTCTTCACAAAGTTTAAATGCACAATTTGGTCGTTCGAATTTTTTGCGATGACAAAATACTGTCCGGCAGTTAAGCCCTCAACCGTCATTTCATTGGCTCTCTGAGCCGAAGCAACCGTTTTTCCACTGATCGAAATGATGTTGATCTCGTGAAGTTCTTGTGAAAAAGAAATCAACGAATTTGACGGGTTTGGGAAAATGGTCAATGTTGGTTTTGCATTGGTTTTAACCGATGAAACGGGCGCTGTAAGTGTAAGGCTATTTTTTATTACCTGGTCGCCATTGTCGTTGTTGTTCATGTTAGAAACAACCCCACAGGCATGAATTGTAATGTTGCCCGATGCTGCAGTGGGTGCTGTCCAGTCAAAATACCAAACGCCCAATCCGGGTGTGTTATGTCCTACAATGGTTCTGGTTCCTGAAGTGTAGGAGGTAGCACCTGTACCTACGTTGCTGACTGTGCCAATGGCTTTGTTAGCGGCATCGAGAACCGTGGCTTGAAATCCTTTCCGAGTAGATGTACCCGCCATTTTGATGCCGATGGTGTATTTCTTGCCGGGTTCGTAGGTAGTTACCGTGGAAGCAGTGGCAACATCAACCGCTGTGATTACCAAGTCTCCTCCCAAAGCGGCAGTTCCGCCGTGACAGCCACTACAGTTTCCAGATGATCCGGGTGCGCCAGTGCGGTCGCCACCAGGTCCGTTTGCGTTAGACAATGCCAAAGTAGCCACAGTTATGGCGCAGATGGAATAAAGGCCTGCTCGTAAGTGTTTTCTATTCATAAAATTGTTTGCACAAAAGTAGCAATCAGACTGAGGAAAAAAAGTCAATTTTTCCATGTGAAAAGAACAAAACCCTCATTCG
>JBJTNN010000056.1:0-3280 GCA_046074125.1 Bacteroidota bacterium | reverse complement strand
CAAACCAAAAAAGGGACCTTAATTGCCGGTAACCTCATCTCCCAAACCCAGCACAACATGCCTGAGCCCATGATCAACTACGACTTAGCGTTCAAACGCCCTGTCGAATACGGCACACAGGTCTTTAAGAAAACAAAACATTGGGATACAGAAGCTTGGTTGGATTGGCGACAGTTGTTGGATACGCATACTTTCCGACAAGAAATCATCTCTTTTGGTACCCGATTGGAGTATCAATTGTTTGAGTCACACAAGCATGCCTTGAATGCCAAAATGCAAGGCTATTTGATGTTGCTGCACCGCGGTGGTGAAGGTTTTCGGTATTTTTTACCCCTGATGAATCGCGGCACCTATTCTGCCGGATTTACCTTGTTTTCGGATCGCAAAGAGACCAATTATTGCAATATTCCGAAGTTCACCCTCAATGCTTGGGCTTTTTACCAAAAAGATTTTTCTCCTCAGTTGTCTCAGCCCATGCGCGAAGGCAACGCTTTTATGGTGAATTTGGGTATCCGTTTAAACCGCAACCAACAGCTCATTTTCACCGGATATCAAGCCAATAAATTCACAACTCCCTTGGGTGCACCCTTCTATCAATGCGTGAACGAAACAAACCCCATGTATTTCAATCCCGTCAGAAAAATTGTGGCCGCCCGTTTCATACAGCGGTTTCATTTGGTTTCTCAACGATTCCAATTGGAAAGCCGACTGGAACCCATCTACGACCTAGACGATCAATATTTGTTGTATTCGCTGGGATTGTACCTGAAATATTCCCTGTAACTTTTCGTGCCGGCAGCCTTGAACTTCACAACGTATAGGCTAGGCCCCATTCCATGTAATCAGCCGAAGATAAATGGGCTTTTAACCGAGCAATGGCCTGCAAACGTGGATTAATGTGGTAACTCAATCCAACGCCTTCGTAATAGGCCCGTTTGATGTCTTTCGGACGGTATAAGTAGAACCCCGCATCAGCCAAAATACCCCAGCGACCAAACTGCCACCGATGTCCAACAGTTACTGCGACTTCGGTAAATTTATTCAATCTTATTGCATCCGAAGGAACAGCAAATTTGGTGTAGGTATAAGATTTATCAAAAAAGACATTCACCCCATAACGCCATCTTTGACCGAGTCTTCCCGTGGCATGTTCTGCCACATAATCTACCAAAACATTGGTAAAAGTCGTCCGCTGATCCAGTTCAATTTGCCTGCGGCCCATTCTGAAACCTATGCTGTGCGACCATCCCGGCTCTCCAGGAGCGCGACACACTTCATACATTGAAGGATGCTTCCAACCCCGGTTCGGACAGGCGCGCACATCACTCATTTCTGTGCGATAAACCCCCTGGCGTTGCTTGTCGTTATAGGGTATGAAGTAAGTGTGAACCCATGCCTTTTTTATCCCCAATGCCGCGTATGGAATGTTTATCCCAAAATTGGGTTGACTCCAGTTGGCGTTGCTAAAATGCATCATGCCCAACTCAAAATTGATTTTCCAAAGATGTTCAATGGACTGGTTTTGGGGCGATTTTCTCCCGGGCCACGATACCAATTCCCAATGATGACCCAACTGCATGGTTCCATTCATTCGACTTCCGATGGCCACGTTTCTGGGATTGTTAATCGCATCAAATTTCTGGGTTAAATAGCCCAGACCCATGCTGAACAAGAAATAGCCATTGCGACCCGATTGTGCCATCAGCATCGCGCCAGATCCTATGCCATACCCCGATACCTCGCTTCCAAGGTCCATCACATTTAAAGTAAATCCATAGGTGAGTTTATCTTGAAATGCACCCTGTCCTTCAGGGGCCTTCATGGCAGCACGGTAGCGAAAACTCAAACCCGACACATGCTTGTACATGGCCATCATATCGTAATGATGAGGGACTAAAAATCCCCTAAATGGTTGTAATGACCACTCTTGACTTTGATTTACATAAGGGGGATAAGCCACTTCAGCCAACTCTTGGGCAGTGTCACCCAAGGGGAAGGATGCCGCCAAAGATGGCGATGAAGTGGTTGCTCTGGCCGCTGGGTTTAGCAGCAAAAATGCCAACAAACCGAGCGACTTTCGAACCATTACTTGCTCGTTTTATCGGTGGCGAGCACCATTTTGATACCCAAATTCGCACCCACCTGCATCACGTCTACCATGTCCTGAACCTTCAAATCTTTGTCCAGACGCAGCACTACGTTTAACAAACTCTTGCCTTCATCCGAGACACCGGCCTTTTCTTTTTCTTCGGTGAGAATGTCATCCAAATCATCAAAAGCCACGCGATCTTGCTCAATGTAAATGCCCAATTCTTCATTCTCAGTGCCTTTATTTTCGATACGCACAGTCAATGGCAACGTTTTGGTTTCCATGTGTGATGTGGTAGATGCTTTCGGCAACATGATGTTGATCACGTTGGGGTTGGCCAGTGTACTTGCAATCAAAAAGAACAGCATCAAGAAAAACATGATGTCGTTCATGGACGAAGCTTCCACTTCGGCCTCTTCCCGTCTTCGTCTGCCTACTCTCATGATTTCAGGGTTTAGTGGTTGGATTTATTAAGAACTTCCAAGAAGCTCAAGCTTTGTTCTTGTAAACGCTCGGCGAAGCGATCCACCTTTCGCACAAACAACTGATAGCCAATAAATGAAATGATACCCACCAACAAACCGGCGAAACTGGTTACCATTTTGATGTAAAGACCCTCAGAGATACCCCCAATTTCCAATCCATTTGTTTGGGCGATGGTGTAGAAAATATTGATAACACCCCAGATCGTTCCCACGAATCCCAACATCGGCGCAATGCGGGCAATCAAACTCAAATAGCCCAAATTACCTTCCATGGCGCTCAACTCCACATTGGCTCTGGTTTCCATGGCGCTTTCAATTTCACGCATGTTGCTGCCCAAGAAGTTTAAACCCGTGGCCATAACTTGTCCTTGTGCTGTGTTGGTGCGTTGACAATAGGCCAAAGCTGCATCCGGACGATTTTCTTTGAGGTTATCCTTGATTACACTCACCAAGTTGTGGTCGATTTTGGTGCGTTGGTTGATGTAAATAAAACGCTCAACGATGAAATAGATGGCGATTAACATACACAACGCCAAGAAAATCATAACCACACCACCTTTGGTCATGATTTCCAATACGGGGGCAGAAACGTGTTCAGTTGCTTTGGCAGCTGCGTTAGCAGCGGCAGAGTCTTGCGGCGCAGCCGCTTGAAGCAGGGTGAATGCTAGTGATAACATAGATTGCGAATTAAAGCGTTAAATCTACA
>JBJTNN010000055.1:0-6362 GCA_046074125.1 Bacteroidota bacterium | reverse complement strand
AATGCCTTTGAAAGACATCAAACAGGCCATCCAAATCGATGCGCCCTTGATTGTTAATCGCATTGTAAAAGACAAATACAAAATGGAAGGCGGCCTAACCGTGCTTTACAAAGAATTTCCCGATGTGGGCAGTGTGGATGTTTTTATTGGTATACCTGTGAAACCATTGTCCAACGAGAAAATGCCAACATTAACCGATGGGTTTGTTCTGGAAAATTTGCCATCGGCGACCTTTTTCAAAGCCACGGTGAATGCAGAACCCGGCAAAACCCTCAATAGCTGGCGTAAGTTTCGCGCCTGGATGCAGAAAAATGGGTTTTCGCAAATTTCAGACAATGCCAAAGAAAACTATCCTTACTTTGAATATTTTCAAGACAGTCGCAATGCTGAAATGACAACCACCGTGTCGCAAGCGGTGCTTATCATGAAAAAACCCTGATGAAAATCCCCGCTTATCTCAACCCTGGCGACACCGTTGTGTTGATTGCACCGGCAAGGAGTGTTTCTGCTCAGGATATTTGCGCATTTCAAGATTGGATTGCCGCTCAAGGGTGGCAATTAGAACTATCACCCAATTTGTTCCATGTTCAAGATCAGTTTGCTGGAGACGATGCTTTGCGGGCCAAAGACTTAGCTTGGGCACTGTCACATCCAACCGCAAAGGCGATTTTTACTGCAAGGGGTGGTTATGGAGCCATGCGTACTCTGGAAGCTTTGGAACAGCGCCATAATAATGTGGATCAATGGTTGTCTCACCAAACGCCAAAGTGGTTTGTGGGATTTAGCGACATGACAACCCTACATCTATGGCTGAATAAAAATCAATGGGCGAGTATTCACGGTCCAGTAGCTACCCAATGGGGACAAACACATTCATGGGTGAAAGAGAACGGTCAGCAGTTGTCGGATACCTTGTGCGGAAAAAGCACGCAATTGGCTGTGAACGCAAACCAAATAGCCAATCCAAGTCCATTTTCGGGAGAACTCATCGGTGGAAATTTGAGTCTGATATTTGCCGCCTTGGGTACTCCTAACCAGCCCGACACCACAGGCAAAGTGCTACTCATTGAAGATTTGGATGAGTATTTATATCACCTCGATCGGATGGTTAGATCGTGCAAGTACGCCGGTGTATTCGATCATGTAAAGGCCCTCCTTGTAGGTAGTATGATTGACATGAAAGACAATGCCGTGCCCTTTGGCAAAACAGCCAGGGAAATCATTTTAGAGGCACTGGCCGATAGAACCTTTCCCATATTGTTTGATGTGGAAATCGGACATGACCATCGAAATCATTCGGTAAAATTGGGCGCTGATATTACCTTTGACCTTTTAACCCTTTCTCAGAAACCGTGATCTCATCAAAAACATACATCGCCCTAACCAAATTTGGCATTGTTGGTGGATTTAGTTTTTTGGTGGATATGTCTGTGTACTATGGCACAGCCGTGTTTCTGCCCAGTTATATCGCCAAAGCGCTGGGCATCATTGTGGCAACGGGGGTCAACTATAAGTTGAATTCCCTTTGGACATGGGGTATGAAAAAAGGGGATAACCCATACCAAAAACAGCAATCGGTATTGCGCAATTACTTGCTCTTGTATGCCATGAGCGGTTCGTTGAACGTTCTAACCAACGAACTCATGTTGTCTGTACTCCCCAACTGGATTTTGCAATTGAATGTGGTTTTTCCAAGTCATACGTTGGCAGCAGCGGCAAAAAGCACTTTGATGGGTACCAAAGAACTGATATCGGTGAAAATCGATAAGTTGTTTGCCGTTTTGGTCGCAACGATTGTGGGTATGATGGTCAATTTTCTTGGCCAAAAATTGTGGGTGTTTGGGAAAAGTAAATCGCAAGGTTAAGAAAGCACCTGCGGAACCATTAACTTTGTAATTCATCATTCTTAATTTTTATTACAATGGCATGTACATCTTGTGGAACCAAGTCAGGCGGCGCACCCGGTGGGTGTAAAAGCAATGGCACTTGTGGTACCAGTGGTTGCAATGCATTGAACGTATACGACTGGTTTAAGGACATGGATTTGCCTACCGGACACAAACCCTTCAATGTGGTGGAAGTTCGGTTCAAAGGGTCCAGAAAGGAATTCTTCCGAAACACCAATAACTTAGAGTTGTACACGGGTGACTATGTATGTGTTGATAGTAGCATTGGCTTCGATATCGGCACTGTATCAGCCACCGGTGAAATTGTTCGATTGCAGTTGAAAAAATATCGCGTTCGTGAAGATTCCGAGGAAATGCGCAGCATTCAGCGCGTGGCCTCTGAAAAAGATTTAGAACGCAGAACAGAAGCAAAAAGCAAAGAAGATCAAACCCTAGAGCGCGCGAGAACCATTGCGTTTTCACTCAATCTCCAAATGAAAATTTCGGACATTGAAATTCAGGGCGATGGCAGAAAAGCCATTTTCTTTTATACGGCAGAAAGTCGGGTGGATTTCCGCGAACTCATTAAACGCTATGCCGATGAGTTCAAAGTGAAAATTGAAATGCGCCATATTTCCTATCGTGAGGAAGCCTCTCGATTGGGAGGAACCGGTGTTTGCGGTCGTGAATTGTGTTGCAGCACTTGGCTCACGGATTATAAACAGGTGAATACAGGGGCCGCGCGCGTTCAAAATTTGAGTATCAACATGGAAAAATTGGCCGGTCAATGCGGTCGGTTGAAGTGTTGCCTAAACTACGAATTGGACCAATACGTGGAAGCGATAGATGCCTTCCCAAAAGCGAAGGTGGTGAAATTGGATACCGTTGCTGGAATGGCGTATGCGAGGAAGACAGACATCCTGAAAAAGTTGATGTGGTTTTCCTATGACGACAATCAAACCTGGGTTGCTTTGCCAGTGGCAACGGTCAATGAAGTGATGGAGGAAAATCGCAGCGGAAAGCAATCAGCGGCTTTGCAAGACTTGGCTCCAGCCAGCGCGATTTTGGAAAAGGTGAGCAATGGCGGACAAGATCAGCATAACGATTTCATTGGTAACAATGAGTTGTTGCAAGATGATGAGTTTGCATTGAGAAAGCGCGGCCCGGAAAAACGTGATGGCCGAGGCAATAATGACCGAAGAAGAGGGGGTAACGATCGTAGAAACGACAACCGTGGACCCCGTCCGGAAGGTGGAAACCGTGGACCTCGTCCGGAGGGACAGAATCGCGGCCCCCGTCCGGAAGGACAGAACCGTGGACCCCGCCCGGAGGGCGGAAACCGCGGCCCTAGACCTGAAGGTGGTGGTAATGATCGCGGACCTCGCCCAGACAACCGCGGCCCAAGACCTGAAGGACAGAATAACGGCCCAAGGCCTGAAGGTGGAAACCGAGGTCCCCGTCCGGAAGGACAGAATCGCGGACCCCGCCCGGAGGGCGGCAATAATCGCGGTCCTCGTCCGGAAGGCGGAAATCGCGGCCCAAGACCTGAAGGTGGTAATAACCGAGGCCCACGTCCAGAGGGACCTTCAAGCACACCGCCAGCGGAGTAATTTTTTCGAAGACGTAACAAAAGAGGCCCACCCCGCAGGGGTGGGCCTCTTGCATTTTATCAATTATTGTTGGCGTTTAGTGACTCAAATACATGCTTTTTTGCTTGTACAATTCGCGGAATGCGGCGTCTTTGAGGTCTTTGATGAACAAGATACTTTCACCAGTGCTTTTCATCTCAGGACCCAATTCACGACTCACACCGGGGAATTTGTTGAAGCTGAAAACGGGTTGCTTAATCGCGAAGCCCGAAGGGCGAGCGGGAATAGTAAAATCTTTGATTTTTGCAGCACCTAACATCACCTTGGTGGCCATGTTTACGTACGAGAAATCATAGGCTTTACATATGAAAGGCACTGTTCTCGATGCCCGTGGATTCGCTTCAATGACATAGACTTTCTCGTCCTTGATGGCGAATTGAATGTTCATCAATCCGCGAATGTTCAATGCATGAGCCAACTTTTCAGTATACTCCACCATTTGCTGCTGCACAGTTTCGCTTAATGAAAAAGGAGGCAACACGGCACTGGAATCGCCAGAGTGAATACCCGCTGGTTCGATGTGCTCCATCATACCCAAAATGTGAACGTCCTCTCCATCACAAATACTATCGCTCTCCGCCTCTTCAGCCCGATCCAAGAAATGGTCGATCAATACACGGTTACCCGGCAAATCACCCAACAATTTTACCACCGCCTTTTCCAAATCTTCGTCGTTTATAACGATAACCATTCCCTGTCCGCCCAATACATAACTCGGACGAACCAACACAGGGTAACCCACCTCATTGGCAATTTTGATTGCCTCCTCAGCGTCAAGTGCTACCCCAAATTTTGGATAAGGAATGTCCAAAGAGGCCAACATATCACTGAAACGACCCCGGTCTTCGGCAATATCCATGTTATCGTAACTAGTACCAATGATTTTTACACCCTTTTCGTGAAGTTTTTCGGCCAATTTGAGGGCTGTCTGACCGCCCAATTGCACAATTACACCTTCAGGTTTTTCATGTTGGATTAGCTCCCACAAATGTTCCCAGTAAACAGGCTCAAAATACAATTTGTCTGCCATGTCAAAATCCGTACTTACAGTCTCCGGATTGCAGTTAATCATGATGGCCTCATAACCGGCCTCGCGAGCTGCCATGATGCCATGTACACAGCTGTAATCGAATTCTATGCCCTGTCCAATGCGATTTGGACCGCTTCCCAAAACAAAAATCTTCTTTTTATCACTCACGATGCTTTCATTTTCGCCATCGAAAGTGGAATAGAAGTAATTGGTAGGACTTGGAAATTCCGCACTACAGGTATCTACCATTTTGTATACGCGGCGGATACCCAATGAAAGTCGCTTGTCACACACTTGCTCTGCAGTGGTGTTTCCACCCATCAACCAAGCAATTTGTTCATCGCTGTATCCTTTTTCTTTGGCGATTTTAAGCAAACTCGCCGGGATATTTTCTGGATTGTATCTACGGATTTCAGTTTCGGTTTTCACCAAATCAGCAATCTGTTCAAGGAACCAACGATCGATGCGGGTGATTTTTTGAACACTGCTGATGGGTACACCCAAAGCAAGCGCATCTTTTACTTGGAAAACGCGATTCCAACTGGCGTGTTCCATGCCATGAACCAATTCTTCCAAGTTGCGACTCACTTTGTTGCCATCGGCACCCAAACCGTGGCGAGAAATTTCCAAACTCTGACAGGCTTTTTGGAGGGCTTCTTGGAAACTACGACCGATGGCCATGACTTCACCCACCGATTTCATTTGGAAACCAAGGCGTGTTTCAGCACCATGGAATTTGTCGAAGTTGAAACGCGGAATTTTTACAATTACGTAATCCAATGCCGGTTCAAAGAAGGCACTGGTGGTTTTTGTAACGGGGTTTTTAAGCTCATCGAGGTAATATCCAATGGCCAATTTTGAAGCAATTTTGGCAATGGGGTAGCCTGTAGCTTTAGATGCCAAGGCCGAACTTCTACTTACGCGTGGGTTGATCTCAATGGCGATGATTTCCTCGTCTACTGGGTTTACACTGAATTGCACATTGCAACCTCCGGCAAAAACACCCATACTTCTCATCATTTTAAATGCCATGTCACGCATCCGCTGGAAAGCAGTATCGCTCAAGGTCATCGCAGGGGCAACGGTGATAGAATCTCCGGTGTGTATGCCCATGGGGTCGAAGTTTTCTATGGTACAGATTACCGCGATATCGTCTTTGGAGTCGCGCAGCAATTCAAACTCATACTCCTTCCAACCCAAAACGGCTTGCTCTACCAATACTTCGTGCACTGGGCTAGATTCCAGACCATATTGAAGCGCTCGGTCAAACTCCTCTTTCTTGTAAACGATGGCACCGCCTGTTCCACCCAAGGTGTAACTCGGACGGATAACCAAAGGAAATCCAATGCGCTGGGCAATTTCTTTGCCTTCTAAAAAGCTGTTGGCGATTTGACTTTTCGCTACACCAACACCCAATTCAACCATCAGTTGGCGGAACTTTTCGCGATCTTCCATCTTGTCGATGGCCGCGATATTTACCCCAATGATACGACAGTTGTATTTCTCCCAAATTCCCAATTCATCGCACTCTTTCGCTAAGTTCAAAGCAGTTTGTCCACCCATGGTCGGCAATACAGCGTCGATGTCTTGCTCTTGCAGAATTTTTTCGATGCTTTCGGGGGTCAATGGCTGCAGATAAACATGATCGGCGTTCATTTTGTCCGTCATGATGGTCGCAGGATTGCTGTTAATCAGCGAAACTTTGATGCCTTCTTCGCGGATACTGCGGGCTGCCTGTGATCCAGAATAGTCAAATTCACAAGCTTGACCAATGATAATCGGTCCACTGCCGATGAT
>JBJTNN010000054.1:0-3328 GCA_046074125.1 Bacteroidota bacterium | reverse complement strand
TGTGGGTGTTGAGAAACCACTTGGCAGATATGAACCCAGAAGAAGCCATGAATACCTTCTTGAAGTACATGCAAAACACCAAAGACAACAATGAGTTTTTGGTGAGTATGAACCGCTAATTCACCGTTTTTGGCGGATTTCCGCCGCTTTGAAACGCTTATTGAGTGCAACATGCGGTGCAAAAGTTCATGCAAATAGTACTTGTGTGCTTGGTCTGCGATTGTGATGGTGTGTAAATGTTATAAAATTCATGCTTAGCAAGTGATTGTTTTTTAGGTTTTTGAGGCAGTTTTTGGGTGTTTCGTTGTGCAGGTGTCCTCAAATTGGAAACATGTTAAAAAAAATGTGCAAAACCCATGAACATAGAAGGAATTTCTGTTGTTTTTTTGGACAAATTATTTGAGAGATGGACAAGCCCAAAGTTGTCATTGAGTATAACAAGTTGTCAGCGGAACTGCTCGACTTGTTTGATGAGACCTACCCAACAGGCGTAACCGGAAAAACGGTGCGCTATCCCAATTCAAAAGGTGAGATTGTAACCGCGGTACGATTGGAGACGGAAGACACCAGTTATTTGGTGAAGTTGAGTACCCGTGCCAAGGAAATTCTCACAGAAGAAGATTTGGATGCGTTGATTCGTACGTCTACAAAATCCAAAGATGCGGACGATGAAGAGGAAGCAGAGGAGGAAGAAGAGGAAGAAGAAGATCCCCGCAAATCTTCCATGGAAGACGAAGACTAACATCGCAGAAGGTGGTTACTGAAATAACTCACAACATCAAAGTGTCTGTGGAGTGCGTTTTTAGCAGCCAACATAGTTCTGTTCTTCAAAATCAATTCGCCTTTTTTTACCACATTACCATTGAAAATTTGGGAGATTTTTCGGTACGATTGCTGCGCCGGAAATGGATCATCGTGGATGCTCATGGTTCGGAGCGACAGGTAGAAGGCGAGGGTGTGGTAGGCATTCAACCCAGCATACCGCCTGCCGATCAACATGAATATACGAGTTCCTGCATGCTCAGTACCCCCTTTGGGGTGATGCGCGGGAATTACACCTTCGAGCGGTTGATGGATGGTCAATTGTTTACCGTATCCATTCCCGAGTTTAAGTTGGAAGTGCCCTATCTGTTGAGTTAACATTGGCAAAGCGGTATCGCCTGCCTATCTTTGATTCATGAATTGCAATGTGGTTGTTACCGGTGCAAGCCGTGGAATTGGATTTGCTGTGGCAAAGCGGTTTGCTTCGGAAGGACATCATTTGTTGATCATCGCCAGAAATGCCGGTGATTTGGACAAAGCAAAAGCAGCGTTGGAACAAGCGGGTGCTGCCAGCGTAAAGGCCATCGCCGCCGATTTGTCATCGCCCCAAGCCATTGCAGTTTGCGTAGACCAAGTTTTGGCGCATTTTGCCCAAATTCATGTCTTGGTGAACAACGCCGGGTTGTTTTTGGGGGGTACGATGATGGAGGAAGAAACGGGGCAGTTTCAACATTTGATCAATACCAATGTGATTTCAGCATACGAAATGACGCGCGGATTGTGGTCGTGCATGAAAGGCGTTCACAAAGCTCACGTATTCAATATGTGCAGCATCGCAAGTATCACCGCCTATGCCGCAGGTGGCAGTTATTCTGTTGCGAAATTTGCGCTGATGGGATTCTCCAAATCGCTTCGCTTGGAAGGTATGCCCCATGGAATCAGGGTGAGTGCCGTGTTGCCAGGTGCTACGTTGACCGATAGTTGGGCAGGTGTGGATTTGCCACCCTCAAGATTCATGGATCCAAACGATGTAGCTGAAGCCATTTTTACTGCGTTTTCTATCAATGAACATACCGTGATGGAGGAAGTTTTGCTCCGGCCCATTCTCGGGGATATCTGATTGGATTGGGGTAGAATCGGGAAATTGACATTTTAATGTCATGGCCAAATATCCTGGAGGATATCTGCGTTTTTTCTTATATTTGCGTTAAGAGAATTTAAGAAAATGAAAAAATCATTACTTTCATTGGTGGCTATGTTGGGATTGACCACAGCCGCTATGGCTCAGGCCCCCGGTTTCGATGTGCCAAAAGAGCAGAAGAACATCAAAGCAGTTAAAACTGCTTATGTGTTGAAGGACAAGACGTTGACACCTTCACGTCGCGCCGAAAGCTACAGCAATGCTTACGAGTTCACCAAGGCCTACGAGGAAAATGAACTGTTGGGTCAAACTTTGAGCGGATTTGTAAACTTCATCCAGCCCGATACCAACTTGTATATGGTATACAGCGATGGTGCAAAATCAAAATTGGGTTTTCACATCGTGGGAACAACGTTCGATCCCAAAGATTCAACCTTTTTGAATAAGGCTGAGGTCTTGACTCGCTTCAACCCTTACACTGTAGATACTTTGTCGTTCACGCAGTTTTATGTGCGTCAAGTAGATCAAATCAACATAGGTGGTAACATGGTAGATGTAGTAGATACTGTTTACATTCAGTACTTTAACATCACGGGTATCAAGCCCGGAGGTTATACCTTGCAGAGCAATCCTGGTGTAACTTACCGTTACGCAACCCCTGCTACCGATAAGTTGTCCTACAAGTCTTTGTTGAACAGCGCGGCAGTCAAAACCGACACGTTGTTTTTGACCAAAGCGGCTGCGGATAGTGTTGTGTACGAAAATGGTACTCCAAAATCTTTCTTTGGACGTTCATTGGCGTTTACTCCCAACGTGACCACAAAGTCTACAAACGGTGCCGATGGTACCACCACCTTGTTTGCTTTCAGTGTGGTATATCAACCCATGATCAAGCCCGCTTTGGGTGATACCGGTCTGGCCTACAACGGTTCTACCGTTTTCAAAAAATACAACATGTACGGTGTACGTTTGGCTTCTTTGGATGGTCACGATCAGTTGATTACCTCTTCAAACAAAATCAACAATATGTTCGTAACCAACTTCCAAGTTCGTTATGGTCAGACTTTGTTTGGTTTCTTGAAGTCCTACTTGCCAGGTACTGTTTTCGGAAACACTCTTTTCTTCCCAAGCTATGTGCACATCACCACGCCAAACTTGTCTAACAAGCATGTTGTTGCTGGTTTGTCAGGTGTTCAGGTTTATCCCAACCCCGTAGCTACTAACGCTTCAGCTGATGTAGTATTCGAATTGACTGCTCCTTCAGCAGTGAAAGCGGTTGTTACTGATTTGAACGGTCGCGTAGTAAGCGCTACCGCTTCTGTAAACTGCATCGCAGGTCAGAACGCCATCTCTGTTAGCACTCAAGGCTTGTCAAAAGGTATCTACATGGTAACCGTTGAGAGCAATTTGGGTCGCATGAGCAGC
>JBJTNN010000053.1:0-7036 GCA_046074125.1 Bacteroidota bacterium | reverse complement strand
ATGGGTTGACGCGAATGCTTTCGGAGAGTTGCAATACCTGTTCCTGATTGGGTAGAGGTTTTGCGCGCCAACGATATTCCATAACTTTTGCAAAAATCGGCTTTTTTGGGCAGATTAACAACCCAATCCACAGGGACAATTGTATATTTGTTTATCATGAAAGCATGGATTTTTTTCATTGTTTCTTTGTGCGGGGCGAAAATTGTGGCCCAGCCAACGATCACATCGAGTCAGATGCCAAAATCGGGCGATACACTGAGGTATTCCAATGCTTTGCCCACGGAGCTGCCTTCGAATTATGAAACGGGGGGAGCGAATATGTCTTGGGATTTCAGTGCTATGACGCCACAAAGGCAGCAGTTGTTAAATTATTACAGTGCAACCAAAACGCCGTATTCGTTTTACTTTTTTGGTCAGATCGGACAAAAAACCGCCGATACGGTTGGGGCGGGTCCCATTACTTTGACGAATGTGTATTCGTTTTACACCAACAGTTCAAAGGTGTTCAAAGCCGAGGGTATTGGCTATCAATATTCGGGTTTTCCATTGGCATCGATGTACAAAGACGAGGATGAAATTTATCAGTTTCCTTTGAATTACGGCGACAAAGACACCTCCACCTTCAATTTCAGGTTTAGCATTCCGGGGGATTTGTTTGCGTTGGTGCAAGCGGGTACGCGGTACAATGATGCCGACGGTTGGGGTACCATCAAAACGCCTTACAAAGAGTACACCAACGTCTTGCGTTTGCGCACGTATGTTGATGAAATTGATACGGTTACTTCTCAATTTGGCAAGTTTCCGTTGCCGCGTAAAACGGTGAGTTATAAGTGGTTGTCGCTCAGCGAGCGCATCCCAGTTATGGAGGTGAGCGGCACAGTGAATCCATTAACCGGTGCGTTTACCGCAAACCAGGTTCGTTACCGCGATGGGTTTATTGGCAGGTTGGATGCCCAGGGTATCGAGGGTTCGGGTGCAGGGTTGAGTGTGTATCCCAATCCGGTGGTAGATGTTTTGCAAGTAGAAGTGCGCAGTTCAATGGAAACATGGTCGGCCACGGATGTTGCAGGGGCTGCGGTGCCGGTAGTATGGCTTGCGCCTGGATTGATGGATGTGCGTAGTTGGTTGCCGGGCGTGTATACCTTGAGCAATGGCTCGCAGACGGTGAAGATTTGTAAATTGTAAATATTGCGTGAATCGCGGTAAAAAGGGGGCGGGAAGCCCCCTTTTTTTGTGTATATTCGCTTCAAAATCAAATTAACGATTGTGAAAATAGCCGTCTTAAAAGAGACCCGTGCTGGAGAGAACCGAGTAGCCATAACACCACAGGTTGCCAAGAGTTTAATTCAAATGGGCAACGAAGTTTTGGTAGAGGCGGGCGCTGGATTGGGCTCGCATTTTTCCGATGAATTGTACAAAGAAGCAGGGGCGCAGGTGGTAGACCGCGGTGCCATGAAAGATGCGGCAATGTATGTTCAAATCAACATGCCCGAAGCGGGTGCAGCCAAAGGGTTGGCCAAGGGCAGCCTTTGGGTGAGTTTGATGTATCATCGCAGCAATGCCGAGTTGATTTCTGCGTTTAATGCAGAAGGCGTTTCGGTGTTGAGTTTGGATGCCATTCCTCGTATCTCTAGAGCTCAAAGTATGGACGTGCTCAGTTCTCAAGCCAACTTAGCGGGTTATCGCGCAGTGATAGAAGGGGCTTATCATTTGGATAAGATCTTCCCGATGTTAATGACAGCCGCAGGCACAGTAACGCCGGCCAAGGTGTTGATTTTTGGGGTGGGCGTTGCCGGATTGCAAGCCATCGCAACAGCCAAGCGGTTGGGTGCTGTGGTAGAGGCAACGGATGTTCGTCCAGAAACCAAAGAGCAAGTACAATCGTTGGGGGGTAAATTTATTGAAGTAAAAGGCGTTGAAGTGGGGTCGGAAGGCGGATATGCCAAAGAAGCCACGGAAGAATATCGTGCAGCGCAGCGAGAAGCAGTGAACAAGAGTTTGGCTCAGGCCGATTTGGTAATCACAACGGCGCTGGTACCGGGCAGAAAAGCCCCCATTTTGGTGGATGACGAGCAATTGGCCCTGATGAAATCGGGTGCTGTGTTGATTGATATGGCGGCAGAACAGGGCGGGAACTGTACCCAATCTGAAGCAGGCAAAGTGAAAGTTGTGGGTGGAGTGAAGCTCGTAGGTGCGGTAAACATGCCGTCTGAGCTGAGTGCCAACGCCAGCGAATTGTTTGCTCGCAACATTTGGGAATTGTTAAAACTCATCGCGCCCAAAGGGGAATTGGTGTTAGACCGCAACGATGAAATTGTACAAGGCTGTTTGATTTGTTCAAACGGTGAAATTTATCACAACGCATAATTGAAGAAACATGGAAGCAATTTTTGAAGGTATTGGCAGATTGATCACGCAATACGAACAGCAAAATATTTTAAACCTCATTTACTTGGTCGTTCTGATGATCTTCGTTGGGGTTGAGTTGATTTCACACGTGCCCAGTGTGCTGCACACGCCGTTGATGAGTGGTGCAAATGCCATTCACGGGGTGGTGTTGATTGGTGCCATTCTGGTGATGGGGAACGCCTCTGCGGATGATACGTTGTCGCTGGTTTTTGGAACCTTGGCGGTATTCGTAGGTACGTTGAACGTGATTGGTGGATTTGTGGTTACCGATCGCATGTTGGAAATGTTTAAGAAGAAACCGAAAGGAGAAAAAGCGTCATGATGCCGTATATGGAAATTGGCTACCTCATTGGCTCTGTGAGTTTTGTGGTAGGATTGAAAATGATGGGACAGCCCGATTCTGCCCGCAAAGGGAATTTGGTGGCTGCCTTCGGTATGGCGATGGCCGTGATTGCTGCATTGTTTTTTAACAGCGAAGGATTTCATGTGATCAATAATTTGTCGTACATCCTGGTGGCCATATTGGCCGGAACCGTCATCGGTACGTTGATGGCCAAGCGCGTTCAGATGACTGCCATGCCTGAAATGGTGAGTTTGTTCAACGGAATGGGTGGGTTGAGTGCGGCATTGATTTCTATTATCGAGTGGCGACACCTGTTGCACGAAGCGGTAAACCCCGAAAGAATGTCGAACATGCCAGCCGTTTCAATGGGAATGTACATTCCTGTCATCGCGGGATTGATCATCGGTACCATTTCGTTTGTGGGATCCATCGTGGCATGGGGTAAGCTCAATGGTAAAATTGGCGACTTCCGTTTTCCATCTCAACAAATCATCAATGCCGTTGTTTTGGTGGCCATTTTGGGTGTGGCTTACTTGAATTATGGCGAGTTTAATGCAACCCAATCGTCGTTGTATTTCTATGTAACGATAGCATTGGCGGTTGTTTATGGACTTTTGTTCGTGTTTCCTATCGGTGGAGCCGATATGCCCGTGGTCATTTCTTTGTTGAACTCGTTTACTGGTGTGGCTGCGGCTTGTGGTGGATTCTTGTACGAAAACAAAGTCATGTTGATGGGTGGCGTTTTGGTGGGATCTGCGGGTACCATCCTTACGGTGGTGATGTGTAAAGCGATGAATCGTTCACTGATGAACGTCTTGATAGGAATGGCCGGTGGCAACGGGGGTGGAAGTAGCACCAGTGCTTCAGGTGGTTCAGTTCGTGAAGTACAAGGCACCGATGTAGCCATCATGATGAAGTATGCTTCTAAAGTGATTATTGTTCCGGGGTACGGACTTGCCGTTGCCCAAGCGCAGCACGTTTGCCATGAATTGGAGAATTTGCTGGAAGCCGAAGGCGTTGATGTGAAATATGCCATTCACCCTGTGGCAGGTCGTATGCCTGGTCACATGAACGTGTTGTTGGCAGAATCCAATGTAGAATACGACAAACTCATTGAAATGGAGCACATCAACCCAGAATTTGCAACCACAGACGTGGTTTTGGTGGTGGGTGCGAACGACGTAGTAAACCCTGCGGCGAAAACCGATCCAGCCAGTCCCATTTACGGAATGCCCATTTTGGATGTGGATCAGGCCAAGCAAATCGTGGTGATGAAGCGAAGCATGAAAGCCGGTTACGCCGGAATCGAGAACGAATTGTTCTTCCACCCCAAATGTGGAATGCTTTTCGGTGATGCCAAAGCCAGTTTGCAAAAATTGGTGAACGAGGTTAAAGCGTTGTAAGCTTGACCTTGATACAGTACATTTTTGAATAACAATGTCCAAAATCAAACGGAAAATTTCCCTGCTATCAGGGCTGATATTGGTGGCTTCGGCCTCCGCACAGAATGCGTATCACATCGCAGAAATTAAAGCGAATGCCGCAGGCAAAAATGGTGTAAACCCCCGTTTTTTGAATGTGGAGCGCGACGACCAATCAGAAGGCGATGGATGGCGGATGTTGCCGTGGGATAGCAGTACCAATGGCTATTCTTCGATTGATTCAGTGCCGTTTGCCTTTCAGTTCAATGGCTCAGCAGCCCGTAAATTTCGTGCAACCAAGAATGGTGTGCTCACTTTCGGCGGCTCAACCGCGTCTGCCGCCAACTTCGTGGTGGAAAGCTTGCCTGATCCACGCATTCCCAACAGCTCTATCGTTGTTGGGGGCATTATAGCCACTGGTCCAAACGACCGTATTTTGGTCAAGACATTTGGTGCGGCGCCGAACCGACAGTTCTGGGTAAAGTTTCAATCGTTTAGTCTTGGAAAAGATACCGCCAACAAATACGGGACCTACGTTTACAACGCCATCGTATTGGAGGAAAAGAGTCAGGCAATTCATATCGTTAGAATGGGTTGGGGCTCGGAGTACCCCTGGTATGCAACCAATTTGCCCCTGAAAAATGAACAAGCCAACGGCCTGCAAGTGGGTCCATTTGAGTCATATCCCTTGGCCGGTGTGAGTGCGTTGCTGAACGACGTTCCCGCACAGGGAAAATCGTTTCAGGACAATTCTTATGTGTCGTTTTATCCCGGGAAACAAAAGGATAACGATGCATCGCTGTCAAAAGGGTATTCAACAAAACCCGCCGGTACCAGCTATGTGAACAGCGGCAACAACGTACCGTTGGAGATTTCCGCTGTGTTTACGCTGCACGGAACCAACCAAAATACAAATTACAATTTACAGGTTCAGGTAAACAACGAACCGGTGGTGTCGACCCCCCTGTCTTTTGTGAATTTTACCGATTATCGCAGTGCGGTAATCAATCACACGATTTTGCGCAACATGCAACCGGGCGATCGTGCCAAAGTGAAGGCTTGGCTGTCGGTGAATGGCGGCGGGAGCGACGACAATGTAACGAATGATACCTTGCCATTGGTGTTTGATTTTGTAGCCCAGCAAGGCAGCGGATCAAGCGCGGGCAAAGTGCTTGTAGAGTCCTATACCGCCACGTGGTGCAATCAATGTCCCGCGGTGAATGTAGCGCTGGATTCCTTGGAGTCGAAGTTTGGCAATGGTGCGAACTTTGTATCGCATCACATCAACGACAACATGAACAACAAGTGGGCTCCGCTGTCGGTGGATTCGCTGCCTTTGGTGGTTTTGAACCGAGAGACGCGCATAACCAAGGCCTCCGATTTGAATGCGGCGGTGACGGCAGCGGTGGCTTCTGCTCCAAAAGGGGTGTCGCTGAGCTGGGGCAATTTGGAGTTTAACCAGGCTAAACGACAAGTTACGGGTGTCTTGCAATTGACAGCTCAAGATGCTTGGGTGAAGCAGGGGCTTCGTTTTGGGGTAATGCTTCGTGAGCAGGGAGTGCGTGGACTGGGTGCGGGCTGGGACCAGAAGGTTGATTTTGGGCTAACAAAAGACAGTCAAAGCGTATTTTTTGGGAAGAACAAAACCTTGGTAGGATACCATCATCAGCGGGTGATTTGGGCTGTTTTCGGTGGAAAATCGGGTGTGAATGCTACTGCGGGTGCTGATGTGTTAAAATCTGGCGATAAATTGGATATTCCATTTACGTTAACGATCCCCGATACAATGTTAACCGTGGGAATGCCCACCGCCGCCGATTTTGGTCCAACAGGATCCATCTATTCAAGGTTTAAACCCGCAGATTTGTCAGTTGTTGGCTATGTATCGAGCGATTTTGGCGCAGGCATCACTGAAACGGTGAATTTGGGCGAATACAGTGCCCCTGTTTTGGCATCCATTGCTCAGCCATTGTGGGATATCAAAAATGGGGTTGTACGTCCAGACGCGAAGCAGGTGTTGAACTTGTATCCCAATCCGGCCAGCGGTTGGGTTTCGCTTGGGATTGAGGGTAAAATCAACGAGGTGTCGGTTTTTGATGTATCTGGCAGGTCTGTAAGTGGTCTTTCTTTGAAAGACAATCGTTTGGATTTGCAAGGATTGATGCCAGGATTATATTTTGTGCGTGTTAAAACCCAATTGGGTATCGGCACTGCTCGGTTGTTGGTGGACTAGTTTCCCAAGAAACGCTGTTTTATCTCTGTATTTTCTTTGAGGACATTTTTATGTCCCGTCCTCCAGTTGACTGCTAATTATAGGTGGTATTTTTAAAGATGGGTTGGGGAGATTGTAATAATTGTCCCATTGAATGGAATAAAAAAGAGGGGCCAGCGCTTTCGCGCTGGCCCCTCAACCAAAAACCATATACTGTGAAAATATGGGTCTTATTTCTGTACGGTAATCTTCTTGGTTACTTGTTTGTCGCCCGACATAACCTGTACCAAGTAAACGCCGTTGCTCAATCCGTCGGTGTTCAATACCATCACACCTTCGTTGGCTACGGTCTTGGTGCTCACCATCTTGCCTTCAATGCTCATCACGTTTACGGTGATGTTTGCGCCGAAAGTTTCAGTGGTAGCCACTTTGATGTCGCCAGCCGTTGGGTTAGGATAAACCGCTACACCCACCGATTGCAAATCTTTCACCGCGGCACGGTTCATCACAACCTTCTTGGTTTTTGAGCATTCGCAGCCGGTCTGACGTACAACGGCCTTCATTGTAACGGTGTATTCTCCGTCGCTCTGCAAGTCGTAGTTCACCGCGGCGTTTACATCCTTAGACTTCATGGTTCCACCACCGGCGAAT